>NZ_JBEYUS010000072.1:0-32384 GCF_040643635.1 Saccharopolyspora sp. NPDC047091 | reverse complement strand
GCGAGGACAGCGTTTTCGCCTGTGGCGGAGCCACCGGTGAAAACGATCCCGCAGCGAGAACGCCGCTGAGGTTCCGCCACCCGACCCACTTCCCAGCAGGAACCGGGAGAACCGCTCCTCAGCGGGTAGCCATCAGCTCGTCGAAGGTGGGGAACTTCTCCGCGGTGTCGGTGTTCAGGAACTCCCCGATCCACCCGTCGTCGTCGTGGAAGAAGCGGATCGACACGAAGTCGGGGCTGGTGCCCATGTCGAACCAGTGCGTGGTGTTGGCGGGCACGCTGAGCAGGTCCCCGGCTTCGCACAGCACGCCGTACACCTTGCCGTCGAGGTGCAGGTAGAACACCCCGGCGCCGCGGGCGAAGAACCGGTCCTCGTCGTCGTCGTGGGTGTGCTCGGACAGGAACTTCTCGCGGGCGGCCTTGGCCTGCGCGGGCCACTCCGGGTCGGCGGAGGGCTTCATCGCGATCGCGTCGACCTTGATGTAGCCCTCGCTGTCGATGACCTGGTCCACTTCGGACCGGTAGGCGTCGAGGACCTGCTCGGAGGTGGCGTCGGCGGGCAGTTCCCGCAGCGGCCAGCGTTCGAAGCGGACGCCGAACTCCTTGAGGACGCCACCGATCTCGGCGGGGTCTTCGGTGCGCAGGGTGGCGGTGCTCGGGTCGGTGTCGTCCCAGACGGTCAGCAGGGTCATGCGGTTCTCCTGTTCACGTGGTGCGGCTGGTCCGCGGCGAGGGCGTACGAGGTCAGCCATTCCAGGCATTCGGTGCGGTGCCGCGCCTGGGCGAGGTCGTCGCCCCACACGTACACGCCGTGCCCGGCGACGACCAGCGCGGGGGTGGCCGGGTCGAAGACCTCCTCGAAGCGGTCGCCGAGCCAGGCCATGTCCTGGCCGTTGGGCACGACGGGCACGGTGACCTCGTCGTCGTGGGCGCCGCGGCCGAGTCCTTTGAGCATTTCCAGGTCGCGCAGCACGATCCCGCCGGACCAGCGCTCGGCGGCGAGGACCGGGGCGGTGATGTGCACGTGCACCACGGCTCCGGCGCCGGAGCGGGCGGCGACGCGCGCGTGCAGGCCCGCTTCGGCGGAGGGCCGCTGGTCCGGGCGCGGCTGGTCGGGCACGGCAGCTCCCGCGGCGTCGACGACGACCACGTCCTGCGGGGTGAGCTCGCCCTTGTCGCGGCCGCTGGTGGTGACCGCGAGCCGCAGCGGGTCGGTGCGCAGGGTGACCGACAGGTTCCCGGAGGTGCCGCGCATCCAGCCGAGCGCGGCGAAGCGCGCGGATTCGGCGGCGAGCGCCGCTCCGGCGGTGTCGAGTTCGGCGGTGGTGACGGGGGTGCTCATGCGGGCACCTCGATGCTGATGTCGTCGAAGGTGGTGACGCTGCGGTGGTCGCCGAAGTCGGCGTCGGCGAACGGTTCGCCGGGGCGGGCGAGGCCGACGGTGCGCCACCCGGCTTCGGCGGCGGCGTCGAGCTCGGCGGGCACGTCGGAGGCGAACAGCACGTCGCCGGGGTCGGCGCCGAGGACTTCGGTCATCGCCCGGTAGGACCGCGCCTCCCGCTTGGGCCCGGCGTTGGCGGTGTCGAAGTGGTGGCGGAACAGGTGCCGCAGGTCCCCGTCGCCGGTGTGCGAGAACGACGCGATCTGCGCGGCGACCGATCCGGAGGAGAACACCGCGAGCCCCGCGCCCTGGTCCTGGAAGTGCAGCAGGGCGCCGACGACGTCGGGGAACAGCTGGGTGGTCAGTTCGGCGTCGGCGTAGCCCTGCCGCCAGATGAGCCCTTGCAGGGTTTTCAGCGGGGTGGCCTTGCGGTCGGCGTCCATCCACTCGTGCAGCACGGCGACCACGGCGTCGGTTCCGGCGTCGGCGGGCAGGTCCGCTTCGGCGCGCACCGCGGCCACGGCGTCCCCGACCTCGGGGTCGTCGGGGTGGGTGTCGATCCACGGGCCGAGCCGAGGCCGGGCGTAGTCGTAGAGGACCTCGTGGACCTGGCTGGTCGGGGTGACCGTGCCTTCGATGTCGATGACGACCCAGCGGGCCGTTACCGGGTCGGTCATGCCTGTTCCCCCTGGTCGGGACTGGTGTGCTGGTAGGCGGTGAGCTCGCCGGGGGCGAACGGGCCCTGGTCGGTGACGACGGTGGTGACGAACCGCGGCGGGGTCACGTCGAACGCGGGGTAGTGACCCTGGACGCGTTCGCTGGCGGTGCGCCGCCCGAGGGTGTGCAGCACTTCGTCGCCGTCGCGGTGCTCGATGGGCACGTCGGCGGCGGTGGGGGACTTCGGGTCCGGTTCGTGGCACAGCGCGTGGTACGGCACGCCGAAGGCGTGCGCGGCGACGGCGAGCTGCAGGGTGCCGACCTTGTTGATGACGTGCCCGTCGAGGGTGACCCGGTCGCTGGCGGTGATCAGCGCGTCGACCTCGCCGCGGCTGAACAGCGACGCGCCCATGCCGTCGGTGATCAGCGTGGTGGGCACGCCCATCTCGGCGAGGGTCTCGGCGGTGAGCCGCGCGCCCTGCAGGTAGGGGCGGGTCTCGGTGCAGTAGAAGGTGAGTTCCTTGCCGGCCCGCTGGGCGGCGGCGACGGTCTCGGTCAGGTACAGGTCGCCCCAGCAGTGGGTGAGCACCCGGGCGCCGTCGGGCAGCAGCCGCGCGGCGGCTTCGCCCATGGCGCGGCTGCGCCCCCTGTAGTCGGCGTCGCCCGCGCGGGCTCCGGCGAGCGCGGCGGCGGCGAGCGCGTCCGGGGAGTCCTCGCCGCGGGCGCGGGCCGCGGCGACGGCGTCGAGGACGAAGTCCGCGGCGAGCCGCTGGTGGTCGTTGGTGGGCCGGGTGGCGATGAGCCGGTCCGCGGCAGCCCGCACCCGTTCGGTGACCTGGTCGGGGGCGTCGGCGGCGGCGTGGCGGGCGGCCAGCGCCATGCCCCACAGCGCGGCGAAGTAGGGGCCGCTGGACTGGGTGACCATGTCCTCGATGGCGCGGGCGACCTGCTCGACGTCGCGGGCGTGCACCCAGGTGCGTTCGAACGGGAACACCCGGCGGTCCAGCAGGTGCACACCGTCGTCGGCGAGCCGAACGCTGTCGGCGAGCACCGGCGTCGTCGCCGGGTCGGTGATCAACGGCATCTGTGTCCTTTGTGGATAGTCGTCGACCGGTGGGAAGATCGGATCAGATTACTGAGCCGACCCCCCTGGGGCGCAACATCTTCCAGATTCCGGGACTGCCGGATGCGCATGCGTTTCCGCATCGGGCGAGGTCAGCGGGTGGTGCCGCGGACCACGGTGCCCGCCACGTCCGGGTCATCGACGGTGCGCGGGAGCAGCCCGTGCGCGCGCAGCGCAGCGGCGGTCCCGGCGGCCTGTTCGGTGCTCGTCTCGATCAGCAGCACCCCGCCGGGGGCGAGCAGTCCCGGCGCCACCGCGGCGACCCGCCGGTGCAGGGCGAGCCCGTCGGCGCCACCGTCGAGGGCGGTCGCCGGCTCGTGCTCGCGGGCCTCCGGCGGCATCAGCGGGATCCGCTCGGTCGGCACGTACGGGGCGTTGACGGCCAGCACGTCGACCCGGCCGCGCAGCGCGGCGGGCAGCGCCTCGTCCAGGTCCCCGGCGTGCACCCGGTCGGCGGGCAGGTTGCGCCGGGCGCAGCGCACCGCGGCCGCGTCGACGTCGGCGGCGTGCACCTGCGCGGCGGGCACGGCGGCCAGCACGGCCGCACCCACCGCGCCGGAACCGCAGCACAGGTCCACCACCAGCGGCCGCGGCCCGGACTCGCGGGCGGCGGCGATGGCCTCGCGGGCGAGGAGTTCGGTGCGCCGCCGCGGCACGAACACGCCCGGCTCGACCACGATGCGCAGCCCGAGGAACTCCGCCCAGCCCAGCACCTGCTCCAACGGCAGGCCGTCGACGCGTCGCCGCACCAGTTCCGCGAGCTCGGCCGGGTCGTCGGTCGCCGCGAGCAGCAGCCGCGCCTCGTCCTCGGCGAACACGCAGCCCGCCGCCCGCAACCGGGCCACGACCCGGTCGAACCGGTCTGCGGGGGACGGCTGGTTCAACGGTGACCTCCGGCGGTGCGCGGCGGGACGGGTCCCGGGGGAGCGGGGGCGACCGGTGGCCGCACATGCGACGACGCGGCGGCCGAGCACCGGGATCGGGCTCGGCCGCCGCGTCGTCGGGAAAGCGTCAGCGGCGCTTCTTCGGCGGGTCCTTGCGCAACAGGTCCGGACCGATGATGCGGCGCACCACTCTGCGCGCGAGGCTGCGGCGCTTCGCGGGCTGCTGCCGAGCCGGGGCCTTCGCGGGCGGCGCGGCCGCGGTGTCCGGGACCGGCGGGGCCGCGGGGGCCTCCGGCGGGGTCACCGGGATGAGGTCGGCGAGCGTGCCGGACGGGGTCTTCGGGGGCACCTCCTCGGTGGTGCCCGCCCGCGCGGTCGGCGGGTCCGGGTTGAGCCGCTTGGCGAACTCCGGCCGCTCGTCCCGGATCGCCGGGATGTAGGGCTGGGTCACCTCGACTCGATCCGGCCGCGGCGCCGGTGCGTCCGGGCGGGGCAGGAAGTCCTCCGGGCGCGCCGCCGGGCGGGCGGTGCCGGAGGAGGCGGACGGTGCCGGTGCCGCATCGAGGGGCAGTTCTCCGACGAAGCGAGTGGTCACCGGTCCGGCATCGGGCCGCGAACGGTCCTGCTGCTCGGGCGGGACCGCCGGCTGGAACCAGGGGCGAACTAGATCGTCTTGAAGTGTCATCCGTATCGACTCTGCGGGGAGCAAACGGCCAGTACCACCAGTGGGTGACCCACCGGCGGATCAGACCCTACCGGTAACGGACCGGTAAAGCACCACCCGAGTGGGCGCGAAATGTGGGTGATCCGCCGCGGACTGTCACGGCCAGTGCTGAACATCGTCCTCAGCTGCGGCGATCAGTGCGGGCGCTAGGGCCAGAAGCGGGATGCGTTCCCCGCCACACCCCCGCCACTGGTCGCCGACCGTGAGCGGTCGTGCCGACATTGCGGGACGGATCGGGCACCTTCGTGCTCACGGTCCGTGTCGATGACCCGGGGTTTCGGTCGTCGCGAGGGGCCCGCCCTGTTCGCTGCGTGCGCGGGCCTCGCCGGGAACCGGCCCGGGGAGCCCCGCCGCCGATCACGGTTCGGGCCACGTCCCGCACGGCCAGGTGCCGTCCCAGCCGCTGTTGCCCGAGCCCAGGTCGACGGTGAACGTCCCCTGATCCGGACAGTTGTAGACCCCGGCCGCGCCCACGGACTCCGCGGTGACCTGCTCGAACCGCGCGTCGCCGCCGGTCTCGGCCTGCACGACGACGGTGCCGACGCCGTGCAGCGCGGCGCCCTCGACGGTGACGCCGCGGACCTCGTGGCCCTGCCCGCCGCCGGAGAGGAACTCGAACACCGAGTAGGGGCTGTCGACGGCGGTCGTGTCCGCGATCCGGACCTCGGCCTCGATCGGCGAGTCGTACGCGTCCACCCGCAGCGCCCCCATCGGGTGCCGCAGGTTCGGGTTCATCGCCCCGGTGCGCACCAGCTCGTTGCCGGTCACCTCGATCGTGCCGCTGAGCGGGAAGAACGGTTCCGCGAACGCCTGGTTGGAGATCGCGATCCCGCTGCCCAGCGCGTTGGTGTCGGCGACCAGGTTGTCCCGCACCTGCAGGTCGGTGCCGCCGTAGACGGCGATGCCGTTGGCGAGGTTCGGGGCGATCACGGTGTTGCCCGTGAAGGAACTGCCGGTGTCGGGTGCGTTCAGCGACCACATGGCCAGCGCGTCGTCGCCGGTGTTGCGCAGGAAGTTGTCCCGCACCCGCACTCCGCGGGCGGAACCGTTGAGGTTGATGCCGTCGGCGGTGGTGTCGAGGATGCGGTTGCCCTCGACGAGCAGGTCGTCGTTGTTCCCGGTCAGCCACATGCCGACCTTGAGGTGCTGCAGCCACAGCCCGGTGACCTCGGAGCCCGCGCCGAGGCTGCCGGTGGCGAAGTTGTCCGGGGAGTCGTCCACCCGGTCGGTGACGTCGCCGAGCACGGCGAAGTCGCGCAGCCGCACCCCGCCGGCGGACACCGTCTGGTCGATCAGGTGCGAGCTCAGCAGCACCGAGCGCCACGGCCCCGCTCCGATGATCGAGACCTGTTCGACGGCCAGCGGCGAGTCGACGCGGAACCGGCCTTCGGGCACCCACACCTCGGTGCCCGCGGACCTGGCCTGCTCGATCGCGGTGGTGAACGCGGCCGCGGAGTCCTCGGCGCCGGTCGGGTCGGCGCCGGTGTCGAGCACCGACACCGAGCCCTGCGGCGCCTCGGGGGCGGGGGCGACCTGTTCGAAGTCGGCGACGTCGACCGCGTAGGACGGCACCGTGTCCGGTTCGAGCCGCACCACGTCCCCGGCGTGCAGATCGCGGTCCAGCAGCAGACGAGCGTGGTCGAACAGGTGGTGGGTCTGCGACCCGTCGATGTCCGGGGTGTCGAGGTAGGAGTACTCGCTGGTGACCCGCAGCGGGGTGTCGAGGCGTTCGCCGTTGACCGAGACCGCCACCGTGCCCTCGACGCCGTCC
Organism: Saccharopolyspora sp. NPDC047091; assembly: GCF_040643635.1. Classification (NCBI taxonomy): domain Bacteria; kingdom Bacillati; phylum Actinomycetota; class Actinomycetes; order Pseudonocardiales; family Pseudonocardiaceae; genus Saccharopolyspora; species Saccharopolyspora sp. NPDC047091. Next base: position 25,845 of record NZ_JBEYUS010000072.1, on the reverse strand, counting down.
GGGACGTTGCCGGAGACGGTCAGCGCGTTCGCGTCGGCGCCGAGGGTGAACTCGACGTACCGGCCGGGACCGTCCAGGACCACCGCCCGCCGCCCGGATGCCTCGGAGGCGAGGCTGCCCTGGGTGAGGTCCGGGCCCAGGACGGTGCCGTTGGTCTCGGCGTCCTCGGCTTCCAGCGAGGTGAACGGGGTCTGCGCGCCCGCGGGCGCGTCGGCCGCGGCGGTCGGGGTGGCCGGGGTGGCGGTGCCCGCGGCCAGGAGTGCGGCCGCGGCCGTCACGGCGCGGCGGCGCCACCGCGGATCGCGGTGGGTGTCGGGGAGTTCGGGGCTTGGCACAGCACGTCCTTCGGAATCGGGGAACGAGCCGGTTCGGCGGCCCGTTCGGCCGCGTCACCTGCGGGAAAGCGCTCACCGTAGGAGTGCGCCGAACCGGTTCGGCCCCGATGTCGAGATCCCGACAGCGCGGCTGCTCCGGGCGCAGCAACCGCCGCCGCACCCGTTCCCCCACTCGCCGTCAGGCCGGTTCGGGGGCCGGTGCCAGCGGCCAGTGCTCGGCGCGGGCGCGCACGTCGGCCGCGCGGGCGCGGAGCCCGTCGGCTTCGGCGGTATCGGTGGCGCGGTCGGCCTGCCGGTCCAGGAATCCGGCGAAGTCGTGCTGCTGGTCGCGGTGCCAGCCGGTCTGGTCCTCGTGCAGGGCGGTGAGGACGCGGGTGCCGATCTCGTCCGGGTGGTTCTTGGCCAGGCGCCACGCCAGGCGGGCGCAGGCCAGCGCGTCGGCGGTGGCGTCGTGCGCGGAATCCAGCCGCACCCGGTAGTGCTCGCACAGGGCGCCGAGGGTGCGCTTGCCCTTGCGGTAGCGGTCGAAGCGCTTGTCCAGGCAGCGCGGATCGACCACCGGCCCGGTGACCTCCAGCTTCCGCCCGTGGTGGCGGCGCAGCTCGGCGTCCAGCAGCGACAGGTCGAACGGTGCGTTGAACACGCACAGCGGTCGGGTCGGGTGCCAGGCGTCGGTGAGGAACTCGGCGATCTCGGCGGCGACCTCCGCGGCGGGGCGGCCGTGCTCGCGGGCGTGCTCGGTGCTGATGCCGTGCACTTCGGCGGCCTCGGCGGGGATCTCCACGCCGGGGTCGGCCAGCCAGGTGCGGACCTGCGGGTCGCGGCCGGGCACGATGGAGATCAGGGTGCCGGTGACGATCCGGTCGGTCCCGGTGTCGGTTCCGGTGGTTTCGAGGTCGAACGCCAGCAGCGGCCCGTCCGCCCAGGACGACGTGGGGTTGGTCATGATCGCCACGGTATCGAGGTCCACCGACTCGATCAGCGGGCCTCGCCGGGACGGCCGGTGATCGAGGCGTGATCCGTCCGACTCGAGCGGGCGAGCGGGAACAGGAGCAGGACGTGGGAGAACCGATCGTCAGCACCACTTCGGGCCGCGTGCGCGGGATCCGCGGCGACGGGGTGGTGCGCTTCCGCGCGGTGCCCTACGCGGCCGCGCCCACCGGTGACCTGCGGTTCGCGGCACCGCGACCGGCTCCGCGCTGGGACGGGGTGCGGGCGGCGGACCGGGTGGGGCCGGTGGCGCCGCAGCAGGCGGGCCGGGAGCTGCCGGGGTTGGACACCTCGGTGCTGCGCGGTCCGGAGTGGTCCGGCGGCGCGGACTACCTGACCGCCGAGATCACCCGGCCGGACCAGGACGGCGGCGGGCTGCCGGTGTTGGTGTTCGTGCACGGCGGCGCGTTCGTCAGCGGCAGCGGTGCGGCGCCGCTCTACGACGGGGCCGCGTTCGCCCGCTCCGGGGTGGTGCTGATCGCGATCAACCACCGGTTGGGCGCGGAGGGCTTCGCGCCGATCGGCGAGACCAACGTGGGGTTGCGCGACCAGCTCGCCGCGCTGCGCTGGGTGCGGGACAACGCGGCCGCGTTCGGCGGCGACCCGGGCAACGTGACCGTGTGCGGGCAGTCCTCCGGGGCGATGAGCATCGCGGACCTGCTCGGCTCGCCGCTGCTGGACGGCGTGGTGGACCGGGCGATCGTGCAAAGCGGGCACCCCGGCATGACCCGCGAGCGGCGGCTCGGCCGGGTGCTGGTCGAGGCGCTGGCGCGGCAGCTGGGCATCGCCGCGACGGCGGAGGCGTTCCGGCGGGTCGGATCCCGGGAGCTGCTGGCCGCGCAAGCAGCGGTCATGGCTCCCGGCGGTGGCCCGGACCTGCGCGACGAGCACGGCCACGACCCGTCGTTCGGGCTCAGCGCGTTCCTGCCGGTGCACGGCGACGACGTGCTGCCGGTGCCGCCGGGCGAGGCGGTCGCCGCGGGCAGCGCGGCCGGGATCGACGTGCTGGTGAGCACCTGCCGGGAGGAGATGGCGCTGTACCTGGTCGCCACCGGCGTCGTCGACACGACCACCGATGAGCAGGCCGTCGCCGTGCTCGCGGCTTCGCACCCGGATGCGGCGGGGGTGCTGGCGGACTACGGGCTGGGCAGCCGCCCGGCGGGCGAGGCGCTGTCGGCGGCGCTCACCGACCTGGTGTTCCGGCTGCCCGCCCGGGAGTTCGCCGCGCGCCACCGCGATTCCGGTGGGCGCACCCACGTCGCCGAGTTCACCTGGCGCTCCCCGCGGTTCGACGGCCGGTTGGGCGCCTGCCACGGCTTGGAACTGCCGTTCGTGTTCCACAACCTGGCGGTCGCCACCGGCCCGGCCGGGCTGCTGGGCGAGGCGCCGGACCGGGAGCTGGCGGATCGGCTGCACGGGGCGTGGGTGTCGTTCGCGACCACTGGCGATCCGGGCTGGCCCGAGCACGGCGACGGCCACGTGTGCACCGCCGGGCCCGAGCCGGTGGTCGACGGGCCCTGGTGACGGGTGCGCGGCCGGAGGTGGCGTGCGCGGCTACGATCCGCGGCGTGTCCGATCTCGCGGCCTGGCCGGCCGCCGCGCCGCTGCTGACGGTCCGCTTGCGGCTGGAACCGCTGCGGGTCGAGCACGCGCGGGAGACCGCGCCGGTCCTCGACGACGTGCGGCTGCACGAGTGGACCGGTGGTGCGCCGCGTTCCCCCGACGAGCTCGCGGCGCGCTACCGCTGGCAGGTGGCGGGGCGTTCCCCGGACGGCGAGCAGGGCTGGCTGAACTGGATCCTGCGCGACCGCGGCGACGGGCGGGTCCGCGGCACGGTGCAGGCCACGCTCACCCGACCGGAGCCGGAGCTGCTGCGGGCCGCGCTCGCCTGGGTCGTCGGCACCGAGCACCAGGGACACGGGTACGCGCGGGAGGCGGCGCTGGCCATGACCGGCTGGCTGCACGAGCAGGGCGTCGGCGAGCTGACCGCGCACATCCATCCCGGGCACCGGCGGTCCAGCGCGGTCGCCCGCGCGGTGGGCCTGTCCCCGACGTCGGCGATCGTCGACGGCGAGATCGTCTGGTCCGACCGGGACCGATGAGCCGGTCAGCGCTCCAGGCGCCGGGACCTGGGGCGGGCGCGCAACCGCGCGCGGGGCGGTTCGGGTGCGGGCAGCGCGGCGCCGTCGTAGCCGGGCACGAGTCCGAACCGGTCGGCGGAGCCGAACCGATCTGAGGCGCCGCCGGTGCGCTCGGCCTCCCAGTCGCGGCGGGCTTCGAGGACCTCCTCGTGGGTGCGGGCGACGAAGTTCCACCACATGACCAGTTCCTCGTCGAACGGCGTCCCGCCGATCAGCAGCGCCCGGCTCGCGGACTCCGCGGTCAGCAGCACGTCGCGGCGCCCGTCGCCGAGGTGCAGCAGCGCGCCGGTGGTGAGGCGGGTGCCGTCGACCTCGACCGGGTCGGACAGCGCCAGCACCGCGTGCTCGAAGTCCGAGCGCAGCGGCAGCCGGACCCGCCCGCCGGGGCGCAGCGCGATCTCGGCTCCGACCAGCGGGGTGTAGGCGCGGGCCGGTGAGGTGGCGCCGCCGAGCTCACCGTTGATCACGGTGATGCGGCCGCCGTCCTCGGTGAGCACCGGCAGGTCGGCGTGCTGCTCGAAGTGGGCGGGCCCGTGCCGGTCCCGTTCGGGCTGGGCGATCCACAGCTGCACGCCGTGCAGCACCGGGGAGTGCTCGACGGGGGTCTGTTCGGAGTGGGCGATGCCGCGGCCCGCGGTCATCAGGTTCAGCTGCCCGGGCCGCACCAGCCGCGCGTTGCCGAGGCTGTCCTGGTGCAGGATCTCGCCGTCGAGCAGCCAGCTGACGGTCTGCAACCCGATGTGCGGGTGCGGGGGCACCTGCATGCCGGGCCCGCCGCCGAGGTCGGTGGGCCCGTAGGAGTCCACGAAGCACCAGGCGCCGACCATGCGCAGGTCCCGGTGCGGCAGGGTGCGCCGGACCCGCATCGCCCGCGGCCCGCCCAGCGGCACGTCGCGCGGTTCGAGCAGGTCCGCGCGGGGTTCGGCGGCGCCGGTGGGCGGGCCGTCGCAGACGGTGCGTTCGGCGGGGTCCGGTTCGGTGTTGCTCACGGCACGACGGTAGCCCGCGCGATCAGAGGTCGGCGCGGGCGGATTCGGGCACCAGGTCGAGGTAGTCGGGGTGCTTGCGGATGTAGGCGGCGATGTAGGAGCAGGACGGCGTGACCTGGACCCCTTCGGCGCGCAGCGAGTCGAGCGCGGTCTTCGCGAGCGTCCCGGCGAGCCCGACTCCCTGGTGGGCGGGGTCGATCTCGGTGTGCACCAGGTCGACGTGCCCGGGGGTGCGCCGGTAGTCGGCGAATCCGGCGAGCTCGCCGTCGACGGTGATCTCAAACCGGTCGCGTTCGGGGTGGTCGGCCACCCGCACCTGCTGTTCGCTCATACCGCCCTTCTACCAGTTCGCGCGGCGGAAGGTCCGGATCGCGCATTTCGCGCAGCCGAAACTGAACAGTCTGGACTGGACAGTTCAGGCTGTCGAAATTACCATGGGGGCATGACGGGAACCGGGAACGACGATTCGGCGGTGCGCGCCTCCCGCGAGGTGCGGGTGGTGGTCGGCAGGCTGCGGCGCAGGCTGCGCGAGCTCGCCGTCGGCGACGACCTCACCCCCTCGCAGACCTCGGTGCTCACCCGGCTCGGCAAGGAGGGCGATTCCTCGGCCAGCGTGCTCGCGGTCGCCGAAGGGGTGCGGCCCCAGTCGATGGCCAGCACGCTCGCCGCCCTCGACCAGCACGGGCTCATCGAGCGCAGGCCCGACCCGTCGGACGGCCGCAGGCAGCTCATCACGCTCAGCGAAGCGGGCCGGAGCCGCGCCGAAGGCGACCGGCAGGCGCGCCGCGAATGGCTCACCGCCGCGCTGCAGGAGCGGTGCACCGAACAGGAACGGCACGTGATCATCGAGGCGATGGCGCTGCTGGAACGGGTCGCGGAGCAGTGACCGCCACCGAGCAAGAGCGGTTCGACCGCAGGCTGATCGCCCCGATGGTGCTCGGCTCGGCGCTGAACCCGGTGAACTCCTCCATGATCGCCGTGGCGCTGGTGCCGATCGGCGCCGCGCTCGGCGCGCCACCCGCCGAGACGGCGTGGCTGGTCTCCGCGCTGTACCTGGCCACCGCCGTCGGCCAGCCCGTGGTCGGCAGGCTCGTGGACCTGCACGGCCCGCGGCGGCTGTTCCTCGCCGGTGCGGCGCTGCTCGGCATCGCCGGGGTGCTCGGGGCGCTGGCGCCGAACCTGGGGGTGCTCGTCGTCGCGCGGGTGCTGATCGGTTTCGGCACCTGCGCGGGCTATCCGGCGGCGATGCACCTGATCCGCAGCGAAGCGCGGCGCACCGGGCAGGACAGTCCGAACGGGGTGCTGACGGCGCTGGCGATCTCCGCGCAGACCATCGCCGTGGTCGGCCCCACCCTCGGCGGGCTGCTGATCGGGTTCGGCGGCTGGCGCACCGTGTTCGCGGTGAACATCCCGCTGTCGCTGGCCTGCCTGGTGCTCGGCGCGCTGCGGCTGCCGCGCGGTGGCGGGCAGGAGTCCGGTTCGGGTTCGCTGGACGTGCCCGGCATCGCGCTGTTCGCGGCGACGCTGAGCGCGTTGCTGCTGTTCCTGATGGAACCCGGCGCCGGGCACTGGTACCTGCCCGTGCTCGCGGTCGCCGCCGGAGCGGGGTTCGCGGTGCGGGAGCTGCGCGCGGCGGAACCGTTCCTGGACCTGCGGGTGCTGGCCGGGAACCTGCCGGTGCTGGGCACCTTCGCGCGGACGCTGCTGGCGTTCACCGTCTCCTACGCGTTCCTGTTCGGCTTCACCCAGTGGATGGAGCAGGGCCGCGGGCTCACCCCCACCGAATCCGGGCTGGTGCTGCTGCCGATGTTCCTGACCGGCATCGTCGTGTCCAGCACCACCGGCCGCAGCGACGGCGTTCGCGGCAAGCTGCTCGTCGGCGGCCTGGCCCAGCTGGTGGCCTGCGCGTTGCTGCTGGCCGTCGGCGCGCGCAGCGGGATCTGGCTGCTGGTGGCGATCGCGGTCGTCGTCGGCATCCCGCAGGGGCTGATCAGCCTCGCCAACCAGAAGGCGCTCTACCACCAGGCCGATCCGGAGCGGATGGGTTCCTCGGCCGGGTTGCTGCGCACCTTCACCTACGTCGGGGCGATGGTCGCGGCCGCCGCGGGCGGCGGTTTCCTCTCCGGTGGTGCCGACACCACCGGGCTGCACGGCCTCGCCCTGTTCCTGATCGCCGTCGCCGCCCTGCTGCTGGTGGTGACGGTGCTCGACCGCACGTTGCGGAGCCTCGGGCCCGCGGCGGCGCGGTGATCCATCGGACGAACACCACCGGAAAGGTCCACCCATGTCCCTGAGCACGCTCGACCCGCGCACCGCGCTGGTCGTCATCGACCTGCAGAACGGCATCACCGGCGCGCCAGGCACCCCGCACACCGCCGCCGACGTGGTGCAGCGCTGCGTCCGGCTCGCCGAGGTCTTCCGCGAGCACGACGCCCCGGTCGTGCTGGTGCGGGTCAGCTTCGCCGCCGACGGTGCCGACGCCGCGCCCGGCCGCACCTCCGCGGGCGCCGGCCGCCGCGAGTTCCCGGAAGGCTGGGACCGGATCATCGACGAGCTCGCCGGGCACCCCGCCGACATCGTGGTGACCAAGCGGAACTGGGGCGCCTTCCACGGCACCGACCTGGACGTGCAGCTGCGGCGCCGCGGCGTCACCCAGATCGTGCTGAGCGGCATCGCCACCAGCCTCGGCGTGGAATCCACCGCGCGCGCCGCGCACGAGCACGGCTACCACGTCACGCTCGCCACCGACGCGATGACCGACCTCGACGCGGAGGCGCACCGCAACAGCCTGGAGCGGATCTTCCCGCGCCTCGGCGAGACGGGGACCACCGACGAGGTCGTCGAGTTGTTCGAGTCGACCCGCTGAGTCCGCGTCCCTGCGGGACAGGCCTTTCTACCAGGCGGGTCGTCGGTTTCCTGTCAGCGGCGACGCCGCTGAACCGCCGACCACCCACGCAGCCCGACCACCCGCGGGTTCTCAGCGGTTCCCTCGCGAGGACGGCGTTGTCGCCTGTGGCGGAGCCACCGGTGAGAACGATCCCGCAGCGAGGGAACCGCTGAGGTTCCGCCACCCACCCCCTTCGCGCCAGAAGTAGAAACCTCAGTGATCGGAGTGCCATGTCGGGTTCTTCTCCTCGCCCTGCCGAATCCGGGCGCGGCGTGCTGGTCACCGGCGCCTCCCGCGGCATCGGGCGGGCCATCGCGACCGCGTTCGCCCAGGCCGGGGGCCGGGTAGCAGTGCACTGCTCCTCCCGTCCGGAGGAGGCCGCCCGCACCTTGGAGTCGCTGCCCGGTTCCGGGCACGTGCTGGTGCGGGCCGACATCGCCGACCCGGGCCAGGTGCCGCGCCTGGTCGGGGAGGCGGTCGACGGGCTCGGCGCGCTCGACGTGCTGGTCAACAACGCGGCGGTGATGACCCCGCACCCGCCGGCGACCACCTCCTACGCCGACTGGCAGGCGGCGTGGCGCAGCACCGTCGAAGTGAACCTGCTGGGCGCGGCGAACCTGAGCCACCAGGTGGCCGCGCACCTCATCGAGCGCGGCGCGGGCGGGCGCATCGTCAACGTCGGGTCGCGCGGGGCGTTCCGCGGCGAACCCGACCACCCGGCGTACGCGGCGAGCAAGGCGGCACTGCACGCGTTGGGCCAGTCGCTGGCGGTGGCGCTGGCCCCGCACGGCATCGCGGTGGCCTCGGTGGCGCCGGGGTTCGTCGAGACCGAACGGGTCGCGGGCCGGTTGGACGGGCAGCAGGGCGCGGACATCCGGTCGCAGAGCCCGTTCGGCCGGGTCGCCGCACCGGAGGAGATCGCCTCCGCGGTGCTGTACCTGGCCTCGCCGGCGGCGACCTGGTCCTCGGGCGCGGTGCTCGACGTCAACGGCGCCTCGTATCTGCGCACCTGAAACCTTCCGCATCGTTCGCCATGGTGACTTATGATGGGGAACGATGAGTCAGGAAATGTACTCCGCCGAGCAGGTGGCCGAGCGACTCGGCCTGCACGTGCGCACCGTGCGCGGCTACATCCGCTCCGGGCGGCTCGGCGCGGTGCGCATCGGCAAGCAGTACCGCATCGCCGCGTCAGAGCTGGCCGCGCTCACCGGACTGCCACCGGAACCGGCGACCGCACCGGCGGCGGAGGTCACCAGCGTCGTGCACGTGGACGGCGTGGACCGTACCGCCGCGGACCGGCTCGGCACCCTGCTGCTGGCGGGTGCGGGCACCGGCCCGGACGGGATCAGCGTGCAGACCTCGCACGATCCGCGCCGCGATCGGCTGCGGATCGTGCTGCTCGGCGAGCCCGCGGGCACGGCCGCCGCGCTGGACCTGCTGGCGGGCGTGCTCGACGACCTGCTGCACCGGGAGGGACGCGATGGGTGACGTGATCGAGGAACGAGCCGGAGTACCGGTGCTGGTGTGCGACCCGGCCGGGCCGCCGGTGGCCACCGAGCAGGACGCCGTCGACCTGATCGGCGCCGCCTACCTCGGTGCCGAGGCGGTGGTGGTGCCGGTGGACCGCCTGGCGCCGGAGTTCTTCACCCTCGGCACCGGACTGGCCGGGCAGGTGCTGCAGAAGTTCGCCCAGTACCGGCTGCCGCTGGCGGTGGTCGGCGACCTGACCGAGCAGCTGACCGCGAGCGGAGCACTGCGCGCCCTGGTGCGCGAGTCCGATCGCCGCGACCAGGTGTGGTTCGTGCCGGACGGCGCCGCCCTGGAGGCGCGGCTGCGCGCGCTCGCGAGGCGCTGAGCGAACGGTCGATCGACCGCGGAGCCGCGGATATCCTGGAAACCGGTGGCGAGGAAGCCGGGAGGGCGACATGACCGAGCGCAAACCGCACGGCACGACGTTCGAGACGTGGATCGAACGGCAGATCCGCGTCGCCCAGGAACGCGGCGACTTCGAGGACCTCGACGGCCTGGGCCGCCCGCTGCCCGGGGCGGGCGAGCCGCACGACGAGCTGTGGTGGGTCCGCGGCTACGTCGACCGGGAGGGCTTGTCCCGGGAGGCGCTGCTGCCGACACCGCTGCAACTGCGCAAGGAGGCCGAACGCCTCCGCAGCGAGGTGCGGCAGCTGCCGACCGAGCAGGCGGTGCGGGACGCGGCCGCGGAGCTCAACCGGCGCATCCTGGCGTGGCTGCGCACTCCGACCGGGCCGCAGGTTCCGCTGGGCCTGGTGCAGGTGGAGGAGCTCGTCGCCGACTGGCGCGAGCGGCGCGCGCAGGCCCGCACCTCCGCTCCGGCCGCGCCGGTCCGCCCCGAACCGCCGGCCGGGCGGTGGCAGCGGATCACCCGGTTCCTCCGCGGCACCACCCGGTTCCCCGCGGGCCGCGGCTGATCCGCGATCAGTCCAGGCAGAACTCGTTGCCCTCGACGTCCTGCATCAGCAGGCAGGACTCGTCGTACTCGTCGGCGACGAGCAGCCGCACCCGCTCCGCGCCGAGCGCGACCAGCCGCGCGCATTCGGCTTCCAGCGCGGCGACGCGCTCCGCGCCGACCAGGCCGGTTCCGACGCGCACGTCCAGGTGCACCCGGTTCTTGACGACCTTGCCTTCGGGATCCCGGCACACGAACCCGGCGCCCTGCCGTTCCGGCGGCAGCGTCCGGTCGTAGTCCGCCCAGCTCGCGAAGCCCTCCGGCGGTGGCGGCACGACGTAGCCCAGCACCTCGCACCAGAACCGGGCGAGGCGTTCCGGTTCGGCGCAGTCGAAGGTGACCTGGACCTGCTTGATCGACGACATCCGCTCACCCTAAGTGCCAGGCTGCCGCGAACACCGCGGAACGACGAGGATCAGCGCGCTCGCCCCAGCGGCACCGCCACGCTCGCGGCGACCACGAACCCGACGGCGACGGCCGCGGCCACGGCGGCCGAGTCGTAGTGCGGCAGCGCGGAGCTCGCCACGTTCACCGCGGCGTGCCCGGTGATCGCGGTCGGCAGCACCGCCCCGGAGGCGTCGTAGATCCGGCACAGCAGCACCCGCAGCGCGACGGTGCCCGCGAACCACGCGACGATCCACCCCGCGCCGCGCCCGGCCTGCACCAGCGGGATCACGTGCCACCCGGCCCAGAACGCGCCCAGTCCCAGCGCGAAGGTCCACGATCCGCTGGAGCGGGCGTAGGCGTACCCGGTCCAGCCCAGTTCCTCCCCGGTGGCCGCCAGCAGGAACAGCACGACCAGCACCGGCAGCGACGACCACGGCAGCCCGAGCGGCGGCAGCGGCAGCACCACCCGCAGCGCGGTGCACGAGCCGAGGACCAGCGCGGAGATCAGCAGCGCCGACCCGGCGCACCAGACCAGGCCGACCCGGCTCGGCCGCAACCGGGCGAGCAGTGCGCGGGCGGTGCCGTCCCGGGCCGCGAGCAGCAGCGCGACCGCACCGGGGACGATGAACATGAGGGCGCTGACCGGGATCCCCATCGGCAAGCCGGGGACCGGGCCTGCGAGAGCGCCGAGCACCCAGAACGGCAGCGACAGCAGCACGACCAGGCCGAAGAACCACCGCGATGCGAGGTCTCGGCCGGGCATCTGGCTCAGTCTCGCGCGTGCGGGGCGCAGGTCAGCGCACCGGGGATCGCGGCGAACGCGGTCCGCAGGTGGGTGAGAAGCTCCTCGTGGGTCCCGGTGCCGGCCGCGGCCCACGTGTCGTGCGCGCAGCGGGTCGCGGAGATCAGCACGTCGAGGGCGATCCGCGGCCGCGGGTCGGTGGTGTCGTCGGGGATGGCGAACCGCGCGCCGAGGACGTCCCGGATGGTGCGGGTGGTGCGGTCGCAGAAGTGCAGGTTGTGCCCGTTCATCGCCGGGGTGGTGGCGGTGAGCCGGTGCGCGGCGAGGGTGCGCTGCGCCCACTCCGCGGGCATGTCCGCCACGGTGGCCAGCAGGTCGTCCTGCACCGAGTCGAGCAGGGCGCGGCCCGGCTCGGGTTCGCCGGTGCGCAGCCGTTCGATCAGCGCCAGCCACATGTCCTGGGCCGGGGACATGGCGACGTCTTCCTTGCTGGTGAAGTAGCGGAAGAAGGTGCGCTTGGAGACTTCGACGGCGGCGCACAGCTCGTCGAGGGTGACCGCGTCGAAGCCGCGTTCGGTGAACAGCTCCAGCGCGGTGTCGATGAGCTCTTGGCGGGTGCGCTGCTTCTTGCGCTCGCGCAGCGATCCTGCGGTGGCCTCGGGCATGCGGCCGAGCCTACGCCGCGGGTCGTCCCAGGGGTGAACGCCACCGGAGGGCATCGGGCACCCGGTGGCGTTCAGCCGTCGAGCCCACCGGCGAACGGTCCGGCCCGCCAGCCGTCGAGCGCCGGGGCGACGGCCTCGGCGAGCATCGGCAGCTGCGGGGCGAGGGCGAGGCAGGCCACCGAGCGCAGCATCCCGATCGCGTTGACCAACCGCAGGACCCGTGCGTCGAGGGTGCGCAGGCCGAGCTCGGCGGCCGCGGCGTCGTAGACCGCTTCGCCTTCGGCGCCCAGGAACGCCAAGTCCCACTCGACGGGGCCGGCGGTGGCGAGTTCGAAGTCGGCGAACAGGTCACCGCCGGGCGTGGTGAGGATGTTGACGGCGGGCGCGTCGCCGTGGATCGGCTGGACGTCGATGCCGGGGAACGCCGCCTCGAACGCGGTGCGGGAGCGCACCAGTGGTGCGAGCACGTCCCATTCGCGGCGGGCGCGGTCCAGGTCGGCGGGGGTGATCAGCTCGGGCGACTCGGCGAGGTCGGCGAGCCCGCCGCTGATCATGTCGGGTGCCGCCGAGTCGAGGAACGGGAGTGCGCCGGGGTAGTCGCGGAGCGCCAGGTGCAGGTCGGCGACCAGGCCGCAGCGGGCGGTGTAGTCCGGTTCGGCGGTGGTGTCGTGCTCGACGTGCTGCCAGCAGGTCATGGAGAACCCGTCGCGACGCAGGGGTTCGCGGGGCACGAGGGGCTCGGGGCGACGACGGGCACGCCCTGCTCGGCGAGCCAGGCGACGACGTCGAGCTCGATGCGCTGCTGGGCGGCCTGGTCCTCCACGCGGGTGCCGCGGGGCAGCACGGTCGGCACCCGGACCACGACGGGGGACGGCGCGAGGTGCACGACGACGGAGAACACGTCGTGCAGCACGGTCGCCGCGGAGACGTCCAGTCCGAGCTCGCGGCCCGCGGCGGTGGCGGCGGCGAGGGCGCGGGCGGTGCGGTCGGCGCGCTGCCGGGCGGTCAGGGCTTCGGGCATGCGGGTGATGCTGTCATGCGGCGATCGGGGGTGCGACGGATTTTCGGGGCCCGCCGATCGCCCCTTGACGCCATGTGCCACTCAGTGGCATAACTGGGTGGTCGCGTTCGCGCGGCGACTCCCACCAGGTGAAAGGCCCAGCAACATGCGTGCACTGCTCGTCGACCACTCCGCACCCTCCGGGCTGCGGCTCGACCACGTCGCCGATCCCGCACCGGCGCCGAACCAGGCGCTGGTGCGCGTCTCGGCGATCTCGCTGAACTACGGCGAGGTCACCGACCTGCTGCCCGGCTCGCCCGACGGCACGCTGCTGGGCTGGGACGCGGCGGGCGTCGTCGAACGCGCCGCCGCCGACGGCTCCGGACCGGCCGCGGGCACCCCGGTGGTCACCATGGCCATGCAGGGCGGCTGGGCCGAGCTGCGCGCCGTCGACACCGACACGATCGGCACCGCGCCCGCGGGCGCCGACCTCGGCGTGCTCAGCACCGTCCCGGTCGCCGGGGCCAGCGCGCTGCGCGCCCTGCGCAGGCTCGGGCCCATCCTCGGCAGGCGGGTGCTGGTCACCGGCGCCACCGGCGGGGTCGGGCGCTACGCGGTCGAACTCGCCCGCCTCGGCGGGGCGCACGTGATCGCCTCCACCCGCGACACCGCCGCCCACGGCGAGGAACTGCGCGCCCTCGGCGCCCACGACGTGATCAGCGGACCCGACGAGCTCGCCGAGCCCGTGCACGGCGTGGTCGACAACGTCGGCGGACCGCAGCTGGTCAGCGCGTTCCGCCGGCTGCACGCGGGTGGCACGCTGGTCGCCGTCGGGCACACCACCGGCGCGGCCGAGCACTTCCCGTTCGGCGAGCTGTTCGGCGCCCCCGGCAACGACGATCGCCACCTGGTCACGTTCTTCATGCCCGCCGAATCCGGGCTGGGCGCGGACCTGACCTGGCTGGCCGAGCAGGTCGCCACCGGCCGGCTGCACCCGGAGATCTCCTGGCGCGGCGACTGGGCGCGGGTCGGGGAGGCCACCGCGAAGCTGCGCGACCGCGAGCTGCACGGCAAAGCGGTCCTCGACGTGAGCTGAGGTTCAGCCGACCGCCGCGCCCCGGGCGAGCACGGCGCGCACCGCTCCCAGCGCGGCGACGCCGGTGCGCGGATCGCCGTCGACGACGAGCAGGTCCGCGTCCAGCCCGGGAGCGAGCCGGCCGGTCACCTCGCCCAGCCCGAGTGCGGCCGCGCTCGTCGTGGTCGCCATCTCGACGACGTGCTCGGCGGTGAACCCGAGGTGGACGTAGAGCTCCAGCGCCCCGGCCAGGTCGTCGAACGGGCTGGACGGCAGGCCCGCGTCGGTGCCGGTGATCAGGCCGACGCCGCGCTCGGCCAGCCACGGCAACCGGCCGTAGACCCGGTCGGCGACCTCCGGTGGCAGCGAGTCGATGATCCGCCGCCAGTTGCGGGAGGAGGCCGTGCACGCGTGCACGCCGCGCGCGGCCATCTCCGCAGCGGTCGCCGCGTCGCGGTGCACCTCGCCGGGGCCGGTCATCCACGAGCAGTGCTCGACGGTGTGCACGCCCGCGGCCACGGCGTCCCGAATCGCGGTGGTGCCGTGGGCGTGCGCGGCGACCGGCAGGCCGCGGTGCTCGGCTTCGGCGACGACGAGGCGCAGCCGGTCGCGGTCGAACTGGGACTGCCAGCTCGGCGCTGATCCGGGGGTGATCTGCCCGCCCGAGGCCATCACCTTGATCATGTCCACGCCGAGCCGGGCGTTGCGCCGCACCTGTTCGCGCAGCTCCGCATCGGTCCCGGCGGCGCCACCGAGGAACCAGCAGTGCCCGGCCGGCACGGTCAGCGGCGGACCGGTCGTGATCAGCCGCGGGCCCGGGAGGTGGCCCGCGGCGATGTCGTCGCGCAGCCGCGCGGTGATCCCGCCGCGGTCGCCGCAGTCCCGCAGCGTGGTCACCCCGGAGCGCAGCGCCTGCCGCGCGTGTTCGGCCGCCTGCGCGCGCAGCTCGTCGTCGGAGGCGGTGCGGACCCGTTCGACCAGGGTGGCCGAGTCGGGCGCGGTGTCGTCGAAGACCAGGTGCACGTGGGCGTTGATCAGCCCGGGCAGCAGGGTGGCGCCGGGAAAGTGCTCGTGTTCGGCGTGCTCCCGGTGGCGCAGCTGCTCGCGCGGGCCGACGGCGGCGATCCGGGCACCGTCGACCAGGACGGCGCCGTCGTCGACGCAGTCCCCGGCCGGTCCCGGCAGCATCCGGTCCGCGCTGATCAACTTCATGGGTGCGGCTCCTTCGTCGCCTGTCGAGGGGGCGGATGGCCCGACAATGATCGTTTCCGCGCTGGTCCCCAAACACCCGCGACTTTCAGCACGGTGACGAAAAGATCGGGTGATCTCCCGTCGTCTCCCGCAACGTAGCGATGCGAGCCCGGTCGCCGAAGCCGATCGCGGGGATTCGCCGCCGTGCTCAGCCGGTGGTCTCCGCGGAGTCCGCGTCCTGCCCGAGCAGGGCGCGCACCCGTGCGGGCAGCTCGCCGGCGGGTTCGGTGGTGAGGGACTGGCGCAGGGCCGCGCGGAATTCCTCGTGCTCGCGGCGGGCAGTGGCCGCGGCCGCGTGCTGCTCGGCGTGCGCGGCGCGTTCGGCGGCGAGTTCCTGGTGCAGCGGGGCGAGGCCGGCGGCGTAGGTGCGGGTGGCTTCGGTGAGCCGGTCGGTGAGTTCGGCGGCGCGGGTGTCGGCGGCTTCGCGGGTGGCGGTGAGCTGCCGGGTGAGCTCGGCTTCCTGCTCGGCCAGCTGCTGTCGCCAGTGCCGGTCGAGTTCGTCGCGCAGGCGCTGCCGGTCTTCGTCGGCTTCGCGGCGGAGCCGTTCCTGTTCGTCGAGGGCGGTGGCGCGTTCGGTGGCGCGGGCGTCGTTGAGCTCGGTGATGTGCTGCTGGGCGGCGGCGGCTTGGGCGAGCGCGGTGTGCCGGTCGGCTTGCGCCCGGGTGCTGTCGCGGCGCGCGGCGTCGCGGTCGGCGCAGGCGGCGTCGCGCTCCTGCACGGCTTCGTCGCGTTCGGCTTCGGCGGCCTCCTGCGCGGCACGGGCGGTCGCCACCTGTTCGCGGGCTTCGGCGGTTTCGGTGCGGGCGCGGTCGCGGTCGTGCTCGGCGGCGCGGGACTTCTCCAGCGCGTCGTCCCGGTCGGCTTCGGCGGTGGAGCGGGCGGTGAGCGCGGTGGCGAGCTGTTCGGTGGCGTGCTGCTGCAGCGCGGCGATCTCGGTGCGCACCGGGTCGAGCACTCCGGTCAGGGCGGTGAGCCGGTCGTCGAGGGCGTGCACGTCGAGGTGGGTCATGGGCTGGTCGGGGCCGTAGACCCGGGTCCAGATCTCGCGCTGCTCGTCGAGCATGGCGCAGCTGATCGTCTTGGCGCCCCACTGCCCGTAGCGGTCGGGGTCGGGGGCGCAGTAGGGGGTGGGTCGTCCGCCGCGCGGGGGCAGCGGCGGGAGCGGTTCGCCGCAGTAGGCGCAGGCGGCGTCCTGCCCGGCGGCGAGGGCGCGCAGGGTCGCTTCCCGTCGTTCGTCACGGCTGCCGCGGCGGGTCGGGGGTGTCCGGGTGTCGGACCGCTCCGCGCTCTCGTCCGCTTCGGGGGTCGCCGCCACTTCGCTCACGTTGACCTGCACTCCTTCGTCCGGCTGGTTTTGATTGTAAAACTCTAACATCGGGTTCGACTTATCTAACCAAAACCAGCTTGCGCAGGAACCCCGGGCGAGTTCATATGGATAACCAGGATTATGGATATACTCTGATCTTGCGGCGGGACAACGCCGGAACGGCCGTGCAATACGGCAAATCGGACACGATCAGGGGCGGAGTCGACCCCCGAAAAATGGGGGATCCGCGGAAAGCAGGGGAGACGCATGACCGAGGTGGCCACCCGCCAGGAGCCGACCGGCACGCCGGGCCCGGAGCGCTTCGCGGAGTTCCTGCGCGTCTACGCCTCGCTGAACACCCGCATCGCCTACGCCACCGATCTCGGCATCCCGCTGGACTGGGTGCCCGGCTACACCGCGCCCGAGCCGGGACGCCGCCGCGGGCGGGCCCGGCGCAGCGAGCCGACCGGGTTGGAGTGGCTGCACTGGTGCGTGCGCCAGGACTTCGGCTCGTTCGCCGAGGTGCGGGTGCAGCACGTGGAGCGCTGGCTGGAGGAACTCGCCCAGGTCGGGTACCGGGACGCGACCCGGGCGCGGATGCTCTCGGCGGTCTCGGCGTTCTACCAGAAGTACCTGCTGCGGGAAGGCCTCGCCGAGCACAACCCGGCCGCGCTGGTGGACCGCTCCGCCCAGCACCTCAACCGGTCCGGTTCGACCCCGTCGCAGACGGCGATGTGGTCGTTCGAGGCGTGCCGGGCGTTGCTGCTGGCCGCGCACCTGCTGGCGGACCGGCACCGCAACGGGCCGCGGGACCGGGCGATGGTGGAGGTGCTCATCGGCACCGGGGTGCGCGCGGAGGAGCTGGTCGGGGTGAACCTGGACGACTACCACCGTCCCGCCGCGGGTGGTCCTGCCGCGCTGCGGGTGCACGGCAAGGGCGCGAAGGACCGTCGGGTGGCGCTGGCGGCACCGGTGGCGGATGCGGTGGAGGACTACCTGCGGGTGCGGACCGCGCCGCAGGTCCCGGCGCTGCGCGGGCAGCCGGGGCTGCGCGCGCCGGAACCGATGTTCGTGACCTCGACAGGCCGGCGGGTGCACGTGTCGCACGTGCAGGCGTTGCTGCGGCGGTTGTGCGCGACGTTCGCCCCCGCCCCGGATGCGGCGCCGCCGCGGTCCCGGCGGTTGCGGGAGGTGCTCGACGGTGAGCAGGCGTCGCTGGTCGCGGCGCACCTGGGCCCGTTGCGGGAGACGATCCACCCGCATTCGGCGCGGCACTCCTACGCCACGCACGCCATCACCCGCGGTGCCGAGCCCCGCCAGGTGCAGCACGACCTGGGGCATGCGGCGCTGTCGACCACCGAGGGCTACCTGCACGACGCCGAGGACCTCGCCCAGTCGGCGGCGCACGAGTTGTCCCCGGCGCTGCACCGGGGCTGGCTGCGGTGATCAGCCGTGCAGCGCCAGGTAGGGCGCGAGCGCGAGCAGGGTGATGATCAGCGCGTACGTGAGGGTGCGGGTGGGCAGTGCGCGGGCGATCTTCCAGCCGAGCAGCACGCCGAGCAGTTCCGGCACGCCGACGATCGCGGCCAGCGGCCAGTCGATGGCGCCGTGGGCGAGGTAGCCGATGGTGCCGACGCTCGCGATGACGATCGACTGCGCTTGGGCGGCGGCCAGCGCTTCGAGCACCGGCACGCGCAGCGCGATCAGCAGTGGGACGGTGAGCATCGGCCCGCCGATGCCGACGATGCCCGAGGCGATCGCCACGGCCAGCCCGAGCGCGACCACGGCGGCCACCGGCGGGTGCGCACGGGTCCGGGTGGGGGTGCGGCGTTCGCGGAACCACACCAGTCCGGCCACAGCGGTGACCAGCACGGCGAGCACGATCCCGAAGGCGCGCTGGGACACGAGGGTGTTGAGCTGCACGCCGATCGGGGTGCCGAGCACGGCGGTGCCCGCCAGCAGCAGCGCGGTGCGGCGGGTCTCGGGTTCGCGCAGCTGCCCGGACCGGGTGTAGGCGGCGGTACCGAGGGCGCCGGTGGCGATGTGGGTGGCGATGGCGGTGCCGGCGACTTCGGCCGGGGTCAGGGTGGTGAGTGCGAACAGCCCGATGGTGGGCAGCACGCCGCCGGGGCCGAGGGCGGTGATGCCGATGCCGCCCGCGAGGCCCAGCAGGGCCAGCGCGAGGATCGTGGGGAGGCCGATCACCGCGCAGCCACTGGTCGATCGAGGTTGCGCGGCACGGTGTCCTCCTCGGCGGTATCCGGTCGCCGGGTGTTCCCCGGCGGGCGGTCAAGTTACCGGGCCGGGGTCACGCCGAGGTCGCGCCGGAGCCGGGCGCGGGCCGGTCGGCGACGATCTTCGCGGCACCTGGGACATGATCTATTTCAGTCACGGTGACGAAATTATCCGGCGGTGGTGGCCGGTTCAGGCGAGCCGCGGGAACAGCCGGGCGGCGTTGCCGCGTTCGATGGCGGCGAGCTCGTCGTCGGAGAAGCCGAATCCGGTGAGGTTCGCGGTGTTGCGGGCCCCGTTGGTCTCGGGCGCGGCGGGCCAGTCGGTGCCGAACAGGATGTGGTCGGTGCCGGTGACCTCCAGGGTCGGCAGCAGCGAGTTGCGGCTGCCCGCCAGGGCGGTCTCGTAGTACAGCGCGCCGAGCGCGGTCCGGATGTGCTCGGGTCCGACCTCGTGGTCGTCGTCGGGTCCCATGCCCATCTCGCTGTGCTCGGCGATGCGCCAGCCGAGGGTGGGCAGCGGTCCGCCGCAGTGCGCGAGGATCAGGGTGAGCTCGGGGTGGCGGCGGAACGCGCCGCGGTAGATCCCGTCGATGATGGTGCGAGCGGTGTCGAAGGTGAATTCGCAGACCGAGCTGGGCCGCCCGAGCCCGAGGTGGTCGACGATGACGGGGCTGTCGGCGGGGTGCAGGAACGCCGGGACCCGGCGGCGTTCGAGTTCGGCGAGCAGCGGTGCGTACTGCTCGGAGCCGAAGTAGTGCCCGCCGGTGTTGGAGTTGAGCAGCACGCCGTCCAGGTGCAGCACGTCCAGGGCGTGTTCGAGTTCGGCCAGCGCCGCGTCGGTGCTGCTGCTCGGGAGGGCGGCGAAGGCGCCGAAGCGGTCCGGGTGCGCGGCGATGATCTCGGCGTACTCCTCGTTGACGGCGCGGGCGAGTCCGGTGTCGCCGGTGCCGCCGGCGAAGGTCGCGGGCACGGACAGCACTTGGGCGGCGATGTCGTGGCGGTCCATGAAGGCGATGGCGGCGTCCGGGGACCAGTCCACGTCGACCCGGTAGCCACCCGCGATGCGCAGCCCGGAGCGGAACAGCTCGGCGATGGATCCGCCGAGGTAGTGGGCGTGCACATCGATGCGATTGCGCGGCACGGAGACCAACCCTCCGATTAAGAGACGAACTTGTTCCTTAATGTTAGCGCGGTTCGGGAGGCGGGACCGAGCGCGGTGGGCTCGGGGAATGCTCAGCGGCGGGCGCGCAGGATGCGGCTGGCGCGCAGCGCCCGGGGCGGTTCCCCGTCGAACTCCCCCGATCCGCCGAGGTATCCGGCGACGAGTTCGGTGGCGGAGTGGTCCTCGACCTCGGTGAACCCGAGGTCGTGCAGCTGCCCGGCGATGTCCTCCGGGGTGAACAGGCTGTGCCAGGGTTCACCGAGGGCGGCGACCCGTTCGGCGCGCTGCCGCAGCCGCGCGCGTTCGGCATCGTCCTCGGCCGGTCGCAGGTAGTCGAAGATGACATCGACGGGCCGGGCTTGACCGGCGACGTAGGCGAGGGTGTCGCGCGCGGAGTCCGGGCTCAGGTAGAACACGACGCCGAGCCAGACGAACACGGCGGGTTCGTCCCGGTCGAACCCGGCGGCGGCCAGTTCGGCGGCGAGCGCGTCGGTTTCGAAGTCGACGGGCACGAAGGTCATGGTGTCGGGCCGCTCGATCCCGGCCTCGGTGAGGCGCCTGCGCTTCCACGCCTGGGTGGCCGGGTGGTCGACTTCGAACACGTGCAGCCCGGGGTGCGGGTTGCGGTAGGCGAAGGTGTCCAGGCCCGCGCCGAGGACCACGACCTGCCGGACGCCGGTTGCGGCGGCCGCGGCCACGCGGTCCTCGGCGAAGCGGGCGCGGGCGGCGAAGAACAGGCGTCGCGGCCGGCTGTCGGGGCGGTCCTCGGCGGGCTCGGCGTAGGCGGCGAGCTCCTCGTCGGTGATGCCGACCAGTGGGCCCGCGACCGGGTCGGTGAGGATCAGCGGCCGGTCGGCGACCTGGTGGTAGGCGCGGGCGCGGGCGGTCGCGAGCGCGGTCCGGCTGGGTTCCTCGGCGTCCATGTCCCCGAACCTACTCAGGACCGCGCCCCGGGTGCGGTGAACCCGGTCATGCGATCAGCGGGCGAACTTCGCGATCGCCGCCGGGGTGACGGGGGTGAAGAAGTTGACGAGGTTGCCGTCGGGGTCGCGGAACAGCAGCGACCGGTTGCCCCAGGGCATCGTGGTCGGTTCGGCGACGAACTCGGTCACGAGGCTGGTCAGGTTCCGGTGCACCGCGTCCACGTCGGCGACCAGGAACTCGATGATGACGCTGCGGTTCTCGCCCGGGTGCGCCGAGCCGGGCGCGAACAGCGGGACGGTGCGGGTTCCGGCGAGTGCGAGGGTCGCCGAGGGGGCGTTGATCTCGGCGAAGTCCTCGGTGGCCCAGGCCGCCGGGATGCCGGTGGCGCGCTCGTAGAAGTCGACGAGGCGGGCGACGTCGGCGGTGATGATGCGGATCGATGCGAAGTCCACGGGTGCTCCTCCAGGGGGCGGTTGCTCGTTCGACCGCACGCTACGAGCGATACCGGGCGGAACCCGCCCGGTATCGGAGGGAGAATCTCGGACGTGCCTCGACCCACCGCCCGCGTGCTGGCCCTGCTGGAGCTGTTGCAGTCGGGCGGGACCCGTCCGGTCGGCGAGCTGGCGGACCGGCTGGGGGTGGACGAGCGCACGGTGCGCCGCTACGTCGATCACCTGCTGGACCTGGAGGTGCCGGTGGAGTCGGTGCGCGGCCGCTACGGCGGCTACCGGCTCGCCGCCGGGCACCGGTTGCCGCCGCTGATGCTCACCGATGAGGAGGCGCTGGCGGTGCTGCTCGGCCTGGTCGCCGGACGCCGGGCCGGGCTGGCCACGGCCACGGGCGCCTCGGGTGAGACGGCGGCGGCGAAGATCCGGCGGGTGCTGCCGCAGCGGCTGCGGGGCAGGCTCGACGCGGTGCTCGGCGCGCTCGCCTTCACCGCCCCGGCCGGAGATCCACCGGTGCCGGAGGCCGCGGTGCTGCTGGCGCTCGCCGATGCGGTGCGCCACCACCGGCCGGTGTCGATCCGCTACACGGCCGCCGACGGCAGGCGCAGCGAGCGGACCCTGCACCCGTACGGGCTCGTCGCCCACTCGGGCCGCTGGTACGTGACCGGTGCCGTTCCGGGGATCGGGGAGGACCGGAACTTCCGGCTGGACCGCATCTCGGCTGCGATGCCGCTGCCCGGCGCGTTCGCCCCGCCCGGCGAGGTGGATGCGGCGCAGCGGGTGCTGACCGGGCTGGCCACCGCTCCGCACCGGCACGAGGTGGTGCTGCTGGTGCAGGGCGAGGCCGAGCAGGTCCGCGGCGGGCTGCCCGCGGGGCTCGTGGTCGTGTCGGAGGGCGCGGGCGAGCCGGGCTGGTGCCGGGTGGAGTTGCGGGCGGAGCGGCTCGACTGGGTGCCCGGCGTGCTCGCCGCCCTGGACCTGCCCTTCGCGGTCGAACGTCCCGCCGAGCTGCGCGAGCACGTCGAGGCGTTCGCCGAGCGCCTCGCCCGCTCGGCGCGCAGACGTCCACCTGGAACGACCGGCGACCGGTAGGGCGCTCGCACCGCAGCCGGGCGAGGTCGCGGGCGGCGATCCGCGCACCGTCGGCGCGGACCCGGCCGGCGAGGTGCCGGGCGCGTTCTGCGCAGGTGAGCGCGGTGCGCAGCGCGTCGGTGAGGGAGTCCGCGGTGGGTGTGCCGGGATGCGCGGCGCCGAGGCCGAGATCGGTGACGCGCCGGGCCCAGTAGTGCTGGTCGTAGACCTCCGGCAGCAGGACCTGCGGGACTCCGGCGCGGGCGGCCGCGGTGGTGGTGCCCGCACCTCCGTGGTGCACGACGGCGGCGACGCGCGGGAACAGGGTCCGGTGGTCGAGGTCGTCGACGAGGAGGTGGTCCCCGGCGGGCGGATCGAGCCCGGCCCAGCCGCGGGAGATGATCGTGCGGCGCCCGAGCCTGCGGGTCGCCTCGACCGCGACCCGGGCGAGATCGTCCGCGGCGGCGGGCCTGCTGCCGAGTCCGAGGTGCACCGGTGGGTCGCCTGCGGCGAGGAAGTCGACGACCTCGCGCGGCAGCGGGCGGTGTTCGGGCGGCAGCCACGCCCCGGTCTGGTGCACGTCGTCGCCGGGTCACGGGGCGAGCACCGGGTCGGCGGCCAGCCACGGCCGGTCCCCGAACACGTGGGCGCGCACGCCGCCGATCGGCGGGAGCCCGGCCGAGGCGCGGTGGGTGCGCAGCGGTGCGCCCCAGGTGGTGTCCCACCGGTGTTCCTCGGCGGCCCACAGCTGCGCGTTGCCGCCCGCGGGGTGCTGCGGCCGGCCGGGCCACGGCGCGGGCGGGTGCTGCGGGGACGGCAGCGTCGCCGGGCAGTAGTGCGCGTGGACGTAGCGGCTCCCGGCGAGTTCGGCGGCCGAGCGCACGCCGATCGCCAGCGACCCGGTGCCCACCAGCACGTCGGTGCCGGCGGCGGCCGCGGGCAGCACGGCGAACTGGGCGGCGACGGTGTCCTCGGCGGCGCGGCGCCGACCGGCATCGGTGCTGAGGTCCCAGCCGGACCCGCGCATCGGCGGCCCGAGCGCCAGCACCGGCACCCCGAGCCGTTCGGCGTGGTCGTGGAAGTCCGGTGGCACCGCGACCTGCGCGCGGTGCCCGTCGTCGAGCAGGTCGCGCGCCAGCGCCAGCAGCGGCTGCACTTCGCCGCGCCTTCCCATCGTGGCCAGCAGTGCTCGCACCCGGACCTCCGGTCGTCCTCGGGGCGCAGGTCAGCCGCGCGGGGGCAGGGGCATCGGCACGGCGGGCAGGCCGTCGATGCTGGTGACGTTGTGCTCCTTGGCCGCGCAGTAGGCGGCGAACTCCTCGTCGGTCTTGCGGCCGAAGTGCCGGGCGTGCAGGTCCCGGTCCGCGCGGTGGTCCATCAGCGGGACGGCGAACCCGCAGGAGTCGCTGATGCGGTCGGCGTCGACGAGCACCACCGCGCGCAGCCCGGGCGCGTCGGCGTCGCCGAAGTGCTCGACGAGCGGTCCGAACCGCGGGTCGTCGCGGAAGATCGGGGTGCCGCGGCCGTGCACGCGCAGCACCTTCGGCGGCCCGGTGAACGCGCACCACATCAGGGTGATGCGGGCGTTCTCCCGCAGGTGCGCGATGGTCTCGGCGTGGCTGCCGCCGAAGTCCAGGTAGGCGAGGGTGTGCTCGTCGAGGACGACGAGGGTGCCGGAGCGGCCCTTCGGGGAGAGGTTGACGTGCCCGTCATCGGACAGCGGTGCGGTGGCCACGAAGAACACCGGCTGTTCGACGATGAACGTCCGTAATCGCTGGTCGAGGCGTGCGTAGGTGGTTCCCATCCGTCGATTGTCACCGGCGGATCAACCGGCTCGCGGTCTCGCGGCCGGAGCCGGTCCAGGGTCATGTGCCCAGGACCCGGAGCCGGTGACGTGTCCTGGGCGGTTCGTCCCGGATGGCTGTAGCGGGAACAGCCCGCGTCGGTGAGGTCGTCCGGGAGGTGTGGGGGCGCTGATCGGGGTCGGGGCGGGCGATCCCGGTGGCCGGGTCGGTGGCATCCCCGATTTTCCCGGTGGGGCGATGGCCGAGGCTGGTCGGCATGGGAGAGCCGGGTGTGCACGAGGTGCGCGTGCGGGGGTGCGCGTCGACGCGGGAGGCGTTGGCGTGGCAGGAGCCGATCGGGATGCTGCTGTGCCCGGAACGGGAGCACCGGGGTCCGTGCGAGGTGCCGTGGACGTGCACCGTCCGCGATGTCGGTGCCGGGGAGTGCCTGGTCGTCGCGATCATCGCGTCGAGCGAGGTCGCCGAGCAGGTCGGCGAGCGGGTCCGGGCGCTGACCGGGCGGGAAGTGGTGCTGCGTCCGGGTGATCCGGCGGAGTACGAGGTGCTGGTCGAGCAGTACCGCATCGAGCGCGGGGCGCTACCGGGCTGAGGTGGGGCATCCGGTTCACGGCGGTACCCGTGCCGGTTCGGCCCCCGGGAATAGATGTCGATCATGGAATGTTGCCGGGCTCATGACTACTGACATGATCGACGGCGCGGCCGTCCCGCTGCTCGACGCCGCCCGCACGGCGGCGAAGCAGGCGGCGGTCGACGCCGCGGCCACCGAACGGGATCGGCGGATCACCGACGCCAGTGCGGCCGCCGCCCGGGCCGCGGGCGCGTTCGCCCTGGGCGTGCGCCGGGCCGACGGCGGGCTCGAAGCAGGACTGAGCACGCGGGTCCGGTTCTTGGCCGAGCTCGGGCGGGGCTGTCCGTCGACGGCGTGGGTTGCGGCCACGACCTACGAAGCGAAGAGCCTGCTGCAGATCGGCACCACTGACGAGGCGTACGCGGACGCGTTCCGCGACGTCGACGACGTGGTGTGCTCCTCGGCCCGCACCGGCACGGCCGTCCGCGAGCCTGGCGGGCTGCGCATCTCCGGGCGGTGGCCGTACGCGTCGGGTTGCGAGCTGGCCGAGTGGGCGATGCTGTCGGTGCAGCTGCCCGCCGAGGGTGATCGCCCGGCGCAGCCCGCCGCGGTGTTCGCCCGCACCCGCGAGCTGACCGTCGAGCGGGACTGGAACATGGCGGGGCTGGGCGGCACCGGCAGCCACACCCTCGTCGGCGAGGACGTGTGGATCCCCGATTCGCACCTGCTGGATCTGGGGCGGATCGGGGCGGCGCTGTCGAACCTGGCGATCGCGGTCGGGTTGTTCGCCCCGCTGTGGGGTGCCGCGCGCGGCGCGCTGGACGTGGTGACCGAGGTCGTCGGCAAGCGCACCTCGCCGAACCCGGGGCACGCGTCGATGGCCGATTCGCCCGGTGCCCGCAGGAACCTCGCCGTCGCCGCGCACGGCATCGACACCGCGCACCGGCGGATGCTCGGCGTCGCCGAAGCCCTCGAATCCGCCTCGCCCGGCGAGGCCCTCCGCGCCGAGGAGCGGGCCCGGTTGCGGATGGATCTGATCACTGCGGTGCGGGAATGCCGTGGCGCGCTGGAGGAGCTGCTGGACCTGCACGGTTCCAGCGGGCTGGACGCCGCGAACCCGTTGCAGCGGTTCTGGCGGGACTTCGCGGTCGGGTCGCGGCACGTGCAGTTCACCTCGCATGTCGTCGAGGACGACTACGGCGTCCTGCTGCTCGGCCTGGATGCGGCGCCGTCCGGACTGCTCTGAGGCCCGGTCGTCGGGGAGTGCGGTGCCCGCGTCCGCTCGGCGGCACGCGGGCCCCCGAGCGGGGCTCACCGGGCGGCGGGGGCCGTGCCCCCCGCGGGGGGGGCGGCCGGCGCGGCGGGGTGGGGCGTCACGGCGCGGG
>NZ_JBEYUS010000071.1:0-33689 GCF_040643635.1 Saccharopolyspora sp. NPDC047091 | reverse complement strand
GAGGCGATGGTCGGCTTCGCCCGCGGCATCCTCGGCAGGCAGCAGCAGGCCATGGACTACTTCGCCGGTGCGGAACCGAGCGGGCGGGTCCGGCTGGGCGTGTCGGAGGACCTCGTCTCCGACTGGTTCTCGCAGATCGCGCAGCGGTTCCAGCGCAGGCACCCGCGGGTCGACCTCGATCTCACCGCCGGGCTCAGCACCCCGCTGCACGACCGGCTCGCGCGCGGCGAACTCGACATGGCCCTGATCAAGCAGGCGGGCAGCGAACCGGCCGGGCGCCTGCTGTGGCGGGACGAACTGGTGTGGGTCGGCACCCCGGGGACCGAGATCGCACCGGGTGATCCGGTCCCGCTGGTGGTGTACCCGGAACCCAGCATCACCCGCGCCCGCGCGCTGTCGGCACTGGAGCGGGACCAGCGGTCATGGCGGATCAGCTGCACCGCGGACCGGCTCAACGGGCTGAGCATGGCGGTGCGCGCCGGGCTGGGCGTCGCGGTGTTCGCACGCAGCGTCGTCCCGGACGGACTGGTGCCGATCGAGAGCGGACTGCCCGCGCTGGACCGGATCGGGTTCGTCCTCAGTGGACGAAACCCGGTGCGCGGCACGCCGATGAGCGCGCTCGTCGACATGATCGCCGCCGCGGGCCGCCCGGAGGTCGCGGACGCGCGCTGAGCGCCGCCGCGATCGCGCCGCGCGATCGCAACCATCACGCCGCGGGCTTTGCCGCCGGGCGCCGCACGACCCGACACTGGACGGGTCAGTGCTGGTGACCTGGAACGGGGACTCATGCCGGAGATCGATCGTCGGCAGGCGCTCGGCGGAGCCGGAACGCTCCGTGCGGTCGCGCTGAACGCACCCGGTCCGGCACCGGTCGCGGTGGCGGAGACCACCACCGAAGCCCGCTGCGCCTTCCCCCTCGTCCCGGAAGAACCGGACGAGTACGACGGCGGAACGCCGCGCGGCGCGCACGCGGGCGACTTTCCCGTGCTGACCGGGCAGGACGCTTCGGTGCACCTGGAATCGGGGCGACCGCGCCGACACCACCGCGTGGGAGCTGAACCACGTGATCTCCGGCCGGGCCCGGTGGGCCGTGCTGGGCACCCGGCCCGACGGGCAGCACCACGACGCGGAATTCGAGGTGCGGCGCGGAGATCGTGTTCGCGCCGCAGGGTTTCTTCCACTGCTTCGAGCACCCCGGCGATCGAGCACCGCTGGACGTGCCGGTCGTGTTCGACACCGGCAGTGCGGAACCCGATGACGACATCGGCGTGGTCGGTGCCCTCGGCTCGCTGCCGCGCGAGGTGCTCGCCGCCTCCGTCGGCGTGCCGCCGTCGGCCTTCGACCGGGTGCCGACCGAGCTGAAACCGGTGGGCATCACTCGGCGCGCCCGACCGGGCACGTCACGACATCAGTCCGAAGTGGACAGTCCGCCCGTCTCGGCCCCGCACCCGAGCGGAGGCCGGGACGGATGCGGTGCGCAGCAAGGAGAGAGGTGCGGGAATCGTGAGTTTGCCGGGTGGTTGGGAGCTGGTGCTCCTCGTCGGCGTCGTGGTGCTGTTGTTCGGAGCGGGCAAGCTCCCGGACCTGGCGCGGTCGGTCGGCCAGTCCGCGCGCGTGTTCAAAGCCGAAGCGCGCGGCATGAAGGAGGACGAGGCCGCGGCCCGCGCCGCGCGGGACCGGCTCCCCTCGGGCGAGAACTTCCCGGGCACGACCGGAACCGAAGCGCGCGGCGAACGCCGCGAGGAGACCGGAAGCTGACCGGGGCCCGGGAACCGATCGGGACCCGGAAGCAGACGGGAACCAGGGGAGCACAGCGCAGTGGCCAGGACGCCGCGCCACCCGCACCACGTGCGCGGCCCGCGCCGCCGGTGGGGCAGGAGGCACAACCCCGACGGGACGATGACCCTCGTCGACCACCTCCGCGAACTGCGGTACCGGCTGGGCGTGGCGATGATCGCCGTCGTCTTCGGCGCGACCTTCGGGTTCTGGTGGTTCTCGCACCCGCTGTTCGGGGCGCCGTCGCTGGGGGACCTGCTGCTGGGGCCGTACTGCGCGCTGCCGCCGGAGCTGCGGTTCAGCCCGGAGCCCGGCCAGTGCCGGCTGCTGCAGACGAAACCGTTCGAGGTGTTCGTGCTGCAGCTCAAGGTCGGGTTCGCCGTCGGCTCGGTGTTGCTCAGCCCGGTGTGGCTGTACCAGCTGTGGGCGTTCATCACGCCCGGCCTCAGGGACGGGGAGCGGAAGTTCGCCACCCAGTTCGTCGGCTTCGCCACCGTGCTGTTCGCCGCGGGTGGGTTGCTCGCCTACTTCGTGGTGCCCGAGGGCCTGCTGTTCATGGTCGGGTTCGGCGGTGACGCGTTCTTCACCGCGCTGACCGGGGACGAGTACGTCGGGTTCGTGCTGCTGATGCTGTTCATGTTCGGGTTGAGCTTCGAACTCCCGCTGGTGCTGGTGATGCTCAACCGGGCCGGGCTCCTGTCGTACGCGAAGCTGCGCGGCTGGTGGCGCGGCATCGTGTTCGGGCTGTTCGTCGTGGCCGCCGTCGCCACGCCGGGCCAGGACCCGATCTCGATGCTGGCGCTCGCCGCCGCGCTGTGCCTGCTGTTCGCCATCGCGCTGGTGCTGTGCCGCCACCACGACCGGGCGAAGGAGCGCCGCCGGGGCGCCGCGCCGTCCCCGGACGAACCGTCCGCGATCGACCACCGGCCGTCGGCACCCACCGCTGCGGCCCGAGCCGAGGAGGAACGTTCGTGGCTGGGGTGAACCGGCACCGCGCCGTGGAGCGGACCGCGCCGCTGCGCCCCGTCCGCAGGCGGCCGCGGGTGGCCGCGCGCACGGCGACCGCGCTGACCTCGGCGTTCGTGCTGCTGGTGACCGGGTACGGCTGGAACGCGCTGGGCCGGCTGCCGGGCGAGCTCGCCGGTGGTTCGGGCTCGGGCGAGGCGGTGGACGTGCTGCTGGTCGGGCTGGACGGCCGGACCGATGCGCAGGGGAACCCGCTGCCGCCGGAAGTGCTGCAGGAGCTGCGCACCGGCGACAGCGGTTCCAGCCTCACCGACACGGTGATGCTGCTGCACGTGCCCGCCGACCGCAGCCGCGCGATCGCCTACTCGCTGCCCCGGGACTCGTTCGTCGCCGTGCCCGGCCAGGGCGAGCACAAGATCAACGCGGCGTACGGGATGGGGAAGGCGCAGGAGCGGCGGCGGCTGGCCGCGGACGGGGTGGCCGACCAGGCCGAGCTGGAGCGCCGGTCGTCCGCGGCCGGGCGGGACCTGCTGGTGCGGACCGTGCAACAGCTCACCGGCGTGGACGTCGACCACGTCGCCGAGGTGAACCTGCTGGGGTTCTACGAGCTCACCAGCGCGATCGGCGGTGTCGAGGTGTGCCTGAACGAGGCCGTGGACGACCCGTACTCCGGTGCGGTCTTCGCCGCCGGGCGCCAGGAGGTCGAAGGCGGCGATGCGCTGGCGTTCGTCCGCCAGCGCCACGGCCTGCTGCGCGGCGACCTCGACCGCGTGCAGCGCCAGCAGGCGTTCCTCGCCGGATTCGCCCGGCGCGTGCTGTCCGCCGGGACCATGGCGAACCCGGCGAAGCTGCAACGGCTGCTCGACGCCGTCGAACGCTCCGTGGTGCTCGACGGGGACTGGAACCTGCTGTCCTTCGCCGCCGAGATGAGCGGGCTCGCCGGGGGAGACATCGAGTTCGGCACCATCCCGATCGTCGACCCCGAGTACGACACCCCCGACGGCCAGGCCGTGCAGGTCGACCCGCACCAGGTGCGGATGACCATCGCCCGCGTCAACGACGGGCTGCCGCCGACCCCACCGGTCCCGCCCGCGCTCGCCACCAGCACCGTCGACGTGATCAACGGTGCGGACGTCGGCGGCCTGGCCGCCCGCACCCGCGACGCGCTGCTCGCCGCGGACGTCCCCGTCGGCGAGGTCGGCAACGGCACCGCGACCGCCCGCTCCCACGTGCTGCACCACCCGGACGACGCTGACGTCGCCCGCTTCGTCGCCGAACACCTCGGCGGCATCCCCACCACCGCGGACCCGTCGCAACCGGCGGGCGAGCTGCGCGTGGTACTAGGCCAGGACTTCGACGACTCCGATGCCGAAGAGTTCGCCGCACCCGCACCCCTGCGCCTCGACGGCCTGCAAGCCGCGACCCCCGCCCACCGCGAACCCGACATCACCGCGGACGCCATCCCGTGCGTCAACTGAGGGGTGGCAGGCACAGTGCGGTGGAACCTCACCCCGGATGCGTTTCGCCGCCGACCGGGGCGAGGACTTTGCCGGTGTAGTAGCTGGAGAGCTGGTCGGCGGCGAAGAAGACGTAGGACGGGGCGATCTCGTCGGGCTGGCCCATCCGCCCCATCGGCACGTGGTCGCCGAACCCCTCCACGGACTCCTCCGGCAGCGTCGCCGGGATCAGCGGTGTCCACACCGGACCGGGCGCGACGCAGTTCACCCGGATTCCCCGCTGTGCCAGGGATTGCGCGAGCGACATGGTGAGCACGTGCACCGCGCCCTTGCTCGCCGCGTAGTCGATGAGGGTCTTGTTGCCGCGCAACCCGTTGACCGAACCGGTGTTGATGATCGCCGATCCCTCCGACATGTGCGTGAGGGCGGCGCGGGTGAGCCAGAACGGGGCGTACACGTTCACCTTGAAGGTGCGGTCGAACTGCTCGGTGGTGGTGTCGGTGAACCGCTCCACGGGCGCTTGGGTCCCGGCGTGGTTGACGAGCACGTCGAGACCGCTGAGTTCGGCGGCGGCCTCGTCGACGAGTCGCTGGCAGGCCGCTTCGTCGCCGAGGTCGGTCCGGTGCAGCTCGCACTGCCGCTGCTGGGCGCGGACGAGTTCGGCGGTGTGCTCGGCGTCGGCGTCCTCCAGCTCGGCGTGGTAGGCGATGGCCACGTCGGCGCCCTCCTTGGCGAACGCCACCGACACGGCGCGGCCGATGCCGGAATCACCGCCGGTGACCAGTGCGCGCTTGCCGTCGAGCAGCCCGCGGCCCCGGTACTCGGCCATCTCGTCGCGGGGAGCGGGGACCATCTCCTCGGTCGCGCCGGGCGCGGTCTGCTGCTGGGCGGGGGGAGAGGTGCGTGCGGACATGGTGCTCCTCCTTCGTCGTGCGGATCGCGTGCTCGCCCCGTGGTCGCGGGGGAGCGAGGTGTCCGGCGGTGCTCGTCCTCGCGGGCGTTCGCGGAAATCATGGTGCGGCGCAACCACTTCCGCCCACTGCGGCAGCGGTCCCGGCGGTCGCGGAAGCCCTGCGGTGGCGGGGGCGGCGGGCGGTTCGCCACGCCCGGTTCGTCGCCGCACCGCGCGAGCCACGGGTGGGTTGCTCCCGGGACGCCGCGCTCTCGCGGTCCAGCCGGGAGCGAGGTGTTCCCGCGGTCTTGCTCGTCGGCCCGGGCGCGCGGTCAGGCCGGCCGGACGGTGCGCTTGTCGCGGACCCGTCCGCGCAGGTCGTGGATGACGACCTCGCCGCCTTCCCCGCGCAGCTCCAGGCAGGCGTCCTCGACGGCGTCGGCCTGGCAGGAGACGCGGTGTTCGGCCGCCTCGGCTCCGACGACCTTCCAGCCGTCGCCGGTGCGTTCGGCGGGGACGACGTGCAGCACGCTCATGTGGTCCTCTCGTCGCGGTTGCCGCCCGAGGCCTTTCCGCCCGGGAGGACCAGCAAACCCGGATCGCCGGCGTGCCCGTCCCGGAACCCGGCCGGGCACCGCGGGCACGCCACCGGTCCGGCCGCGGTGGTGGACGTCCCGGATCGGGTACCGGACCACCACCACCGCGCGGAGCGCCGCACAGGCGGGGGAATCGTTCACCACTCGGTCCGGAGGAGCGGGCCGTCCCGGGTGCGCGCGCAGAGCCGAGCTCCGGCCCGGCCGCGTGCTCAGCCGGGACTGCCGGGCCCGGGGTGGTCCGCCCCGGTGGGCTCGATGACCTCCAGCGCGAGGGCGCGCCCGTTGGCGAGCCGCCGCACCCCCTCGTCCGCGGCCGCCTGGACCTGTTCCGGGCTCGCCCGCTCGGGGCCGAGCAGCGCCGTGACCGCCGCGGCCAGCACGCGGTCGTGGTCCTCGACCGGCAGCCGCGGCGGATGGTCGGCGGCCGCGACGAATCCGGTGGTCAGCGCGTGCAGTGCCAGGGCCTGGTCGGCCAGCGGCCAGTCGGTGCTCGCCAGCCCGTTGGCCCGCCAGATCGGCAGCACCTCGGCCATCACCGCGTCCGGGCCCAGCACGTCGAGCAGCTTCGCCGACCGGGGATCGTCGGCGAGCACGCCGAGCAGCCCGTCGTCGTGGCTGCGCAGCGCGTGCACGAACCTGCGCTCGGTGGTGGTGCGCACCACCCGCGGGAACCACCGGGACGGCCGGGCGAGGTCCGGTTCGGCGGTCACCGCGGCCATCGCATCGTCGGCCATCGCCACGAAGTCCCGGCAGAGCAGGCCGAGCAGCAGGTCCTCCTTGGTCCGCCAGTACAGGTAGACGGTGCCCTTGCCGATGTGCGCCTTCTTGGCGACATCGGAGATGGTCACGCCCTTGATGCCCCGGCTGATCAGCAGATCTCCGGCGGCGGCGAGGATGCGCCGCGCTTTGGGCGAGCCGTGTTCGGGCAGGTCAGCCAACGGGTTTCTCCTCCTGCGGAGCCGGTTCGCCCAGCGTTTCGCCCACGATATCGTCGTTG
Organism: Saccharopolyspora sp. NPDC047091; assembly: GCF_040643635.1. Classification (NCBI taxonomy): domain Bacteria; kingdom Bacillati; phylum Actinomycetota; class Actinomycetes; order Pseudonocardiales; family Pseudonocardiaceae; genus Saccharopolyspora; species Saccharopolyspora sp. NPDC047091. The sequence continues at coordinate 27,005 of NZ_JBEYUS010000071.1, read as the reverse complement.
TTGCGGGCGGCCGCGTCGTCCCGGGGCATCATTCGCTCCGCCAGGCGCCGCCCCGCTTCGAACCGGGCGAGTTTCGGCATGGTCCGCCGCAGCAGGACCTCCCGCCGGTTGTCCACGACGAAGATCTTGCGCTGCTGGAACGCGCTCCGCTGGTACCGGTCGACGTAGGGCCGCAGCAGCGCCTCCCACTCGGCGAGCGCCCGCGGCACGTCGTCGGCGTGCCGTTCCAGGACGGCACCCAGCAGGTCGGCCCCGGCGAAACCGGCGGACACCCCCATGCCCGCGTAGAGGGTGACGCACCAGGCCGAGTCGCCGACCAGGACGACGCGGCCGCGGTGCCAGGTGTCGAGGTGCACCTGCTCGACCGAGTCGAACAGCAGCCGGTCCGCGGCTCCCGCCGCGTCGACCACGTCGCCGAGGGTGCGGCCGAGCGGCCGGGGCCCGAACGCGGCCCGGATGCTCTGCGCGGGCGGCCGGGTGAACTCGGCGTCGACGTCATCGGTCCGGTACGACAGCAGGATCGTCGGGTCGTGGTCGCGGAACGCGAACACCCACATCGAGCGCCCCGGTTCGAGCAGGGTGGCGCCCTGGCCGGGCGCGAGCCCCGGTGGTGTTCCCGCGTACTCGAACGCGCCGATCATGAAGTTCAACCGGTGCAGGTGGTCCTCGTGCGGGCCGAACACGAGGGACCGCACGGTGGAGCGCAGCCCGTCCGCGCCCACGACCAGGTCGAAGCGCTCGGTGCGGGTGCTGCCCGCCGCGGTGTCCAGCAGGGTGACGTCCACCCCGTCGGGGTCCTGGACGATCTCGGTCGGCACCGTCGAGTAGTGGATCTCCACGTCGGAGGGCAGCGCGTCGAACGCCGCCCGTTCCGCATCGCCGCGCAGCATCATCCAGGGTTTGCCGGGCACGTCCGCGAAGGACATCCCGTCCCGGTGCCCGCCGTTGCGGTCGATGTCGAGGTGCTGCACGGTGCCTGCCCGGTCGTGCATCGAGTCGAGGATTCCCAGTCGCCGCGCGGCGATCTGGCCAGTGCCGAACAGGGCGACGAAGTAGCCGCCGGAGCGCCGTGCGGGCGCCCGTTCGACGAGCACCGGGGTCCAGCCCGCTCGGTGCAGCCGTGTCGCGGTGGCGAGTCCGCTGATGCCCGTGCCGACTACGAGGACTCGTTTCGAGGGGGTGGCCGTCATGCCATCGACCATACTGACCAAAAAAGTCATTTGGTCAGTCAGTGGTTCAGGTCACCATTTTGCGGATGGCCGCGTCATGCGCCGACGTCGCGGCGGAGCAGGTCCGCGGTGGTCTCGCGGCGCAGCAGCGCCTCGACCCGCCCGTCCCGGACCGCGATCAGGGGTGGGCGCCCGAGCATGTTGTAGTTCGACGACAGCGGCACGTGGTAGGCGCCGGTGCACGGCACGGCCAGCAGGTCGCCCGGGCGCACGTCGGCGGGCAGCGGCACGTCGGTGGCCAGCACGTCGCCCGCCTCGCACTGCCTGCCGACCACGGTGACCGGCCGCGGTTCCGCCGTGGCGGGCCTGCCGATGAGCCGGGCGGTGTAGCGGGTGCCGTACAGCGCGGGCCGCGGGTTGTCGCTCATGCCGCCGTCCACGGCGACGAAGGTGCGCACTCCGGGGACGTGCTTGACCGCCGCCACCCGGTAGACCGTGACCCCGGCGCGGGCCACCAGCGCCCGGCCCGGTTCGACGGTCAGCCGCGGTTCGGGCAGGTCGTGGCGGCGGCATTCGTCGTGCAGCGCCGTGCGCACGCGCAGCGCGAAGCCGAGCAGGTCGAACTCGTCCTCCCCGGGCAGCTGCGGGACGGCGTGCCCGCCGCCGAGATCGAGCTGCGGGAGCGGCACGCCGTGCTCGTCGCGCACTGCGGCGAGGAACCGCAGCAGGTGCCGGGTGGCCTCCTCGTAGGCGGCGACCCGGGTGAGCTGCGAACCGAGGTGGCAGTGCAGCCCGGCCAGCCGCAGCCGGGGCTGCGCGAACACCCGCCGCACCGCCTCCGCCGCCATGCCGCCGGCGAGGGCGAAGCCGAACTTCTGGTCGGCGACGCCGGTGACGACCGCCCGGTGCGTGTGCGGGTCGACGTCGGGGGTGACCCGCACCAGCACGTCCTGCGGTTCCCGCGCGGACTCGGCGAGCAGCGCGATCTCGTCGAAGGAGTCGAGCACGATCCGGCCGACCCCGGCGTCGGCGGCCGCGGCGAGGTCCGCGGGGGTTTTCACGTTGCCGTGCAGCACGATCCGCTCCCCGGGGAAACCGGCTTCGCGCGCCACGGCGAGTTCACCCGCCGAGCACACGTCGATGGCGAAGCCCTCCTCCCGCATCCACCGCGCGACGGACCTGGTGAGCAGCGCCTTGCTCGCGTACGCGATCTCCACGCCGGGCAGGGCGGCGCGGTACTGGGCGCACCGCATCCGCACCTCGCCCTCGTCGATGATCGAGCACGGCGTGCCGTGCTCCGCCGCGATCCGCGCCACCGAGGTGCCACCGAGCACCAGGTCCCCGTCCCGGTCGAGCTCCGCGCCGACCGGCCACGGGGCGCCGGGCAGTCGCGGCAGCAGCGATTTGCGGAAGGTGGGGAACAGGTCCGCGAGCGTCATCGTCGTCTCCCATTGAGGACTCCGGGCGGCGGTCGCGCCGCCGTGCCCCCGAGGGAACTCCCGCTCGCCGCCGTCGAACCGGACGTGGACGCGATCCCGACGCGGCGACCCCGGATCTTTCCGCCGTGCTGACGCCGCACCGTGTCGCCGCGGGTCGCCAGGTGGTCGGCAGGTGCGGTCGAGAGATCTTCGCTGTCCGGGAGGCGTCCTGGATAGTGATCAACGGTCCCGCTGGAGTGCGAGCTCCGACGTGCGTTTCCCTTGAGGTGTGGTCGTGGTTCCGGGCCGGAAGGGGGCTGGTTCCTGGGCAAGTCCGTTCGTGGCGGCCGGATCGAGCAGGAGGAGGGCCCGGTTTCGAGGGTCGGTACACCTCAGGATGAGCCGAAGATTGAGTCCCAATTAATAGGACTGGAGTCTAACTAATAGGAATTTGCCGTTCTGCTGTGCTAGCGTCGCCACGCCTCGACGTACCGGGCCCACCGGTGGGGCGCCGCCCGCTCGGCGCGGGGCACGACGCCCGGCCGCGGGCCGAACGAGTCCGAAGTGGACTCCTGGGGCCGCCCGGCGTGGCCGCGGATCCAGGCGGTTCCGAGGCGCAGGAACCCGAGAGCGATGGAGGAAGGCCGGATGGACGATCGTCGACCCGCGGGTGGCGCGCCGGGGCACGGCCTCCTGCGCGACCGCGTCGCGCTGGTGACGGGTGGCGGCCGGAACCTGGGACGCGCGATCGCGCTGCGGCTGGCCGCCGAAGGCGCCGCGGTCGTCGTCAACGACGTGCGCGCCGAGGACGCCGAACGCACCGCGCGGGACGCGGGTGAGCGGGCGATCCCCGCCGTCGCCGACCTGTCCGACCCGGCCGCCGTCGAGGAGGTCTTCGCCCGTGCCGAGCGGGAGTTCGGCGTGGTCGACGCGCTGGTCAACAACGCCTACGTCCGCGGTCCGGCGACCGCGTGGGGCCCGTTCCTGGCCCTCGAGCACCACGGCTGGTCGAGCTTCACCCGCGCCAACCTCGACCTGCTGTTCCTCGGCACGCACCGGGCGGCGACGGCGCTCGCCGCGGCCGGGCGCGGCGGCACCGTCGTCAACATCAGTTCGCACGGCGCGGCGCGGGCGCACCGCAACCAGATCGCCTACGACGCGGTGAAGGGCGCGGTGGAGTCGTTCACCAGGGCCACCGCGGTCGACCTCGCGCCGTGGGGCATCCGGGTGAACGCGCTGCGGCCCGGTTCGATCGACGTCGCCGCCGGGACGGCGGGGTCGGACACCACCGATCCCGAGCTGGCGGCGCTCAAGGCGGGTCAGATCCCCTTCGGCCGCACCGGAACGCCCGAGGACGTGGCGGGCAACGTGGTCGCGCTCTCCAGCGAACTCACCTCCTACGTGACCGGCCAGGTCTACAACGTGGACGGCGGCATGGCCGCGCAGGCCCGCGCGCCGCAGGTGGAGATCGACCGGGTGTGGACCCCGGAGACGATCGGGGGGTACCGCGACGATGGCTGACCGATCGCTGAAAACCCGGCTGCGGCAAGGGGAAAGTCCCGTCGGGATGCTGGTGCGGATGCCCGCCGAACCGCTCGTCGAGTACGCGGCCGTCGGTGGCGCCGACTTCGTGCTCTTCGACTGCGAGCACGGCCCGGCCGACCTCATCGCGCTGCAGCGGCACATCACCCTCGCAGCCGCGCGCGGCATGGCGAGCCTGGTCCGGATCGGCCGCCACGGCACCGACGACGTGCTGCGGGTGCTGGAGCTGGAGGCCGAAGGCGTCGTCGTCCCGCACGTGGAGGACGCCGCCGGAGCCGGAGCGGTGGTGCGGGCCGCGCACTTCCCGCCGCTCGGCGACCGCGGCTTCGCGCAGTACGGCCAGGCGGGCCGGTTCGGCGCCGTGCCCGCCGCCGACCAGCTCCGGCGGGCGCGGGAGGACACCCTCGTCGTCGTCATGATCGAGACGGCGCGCGGGGTGGCGAACGCGCGCGCCGTGCTCGACACGCCCGGCGTGGACGCGGTGATGGCCGGACCGGCGGACCTGTCGGTGTCCCTCGGGCTCACCGGCGGGGTGGACGAACCCGCTGTGCGCGACTCGGTGGCGCAGGTCCGCGCGGTGGCGGTGGAATCCGGCAGGCACGTGCTCACCGTCGTCGGCGACGAGCGGCAGGCCCGCGCCGCACGCCCGGGGCTGGTCGTCTACAACGTGACCAAGGTGCTGGTGGACCGGTTCCGGGAACTCGTCGAAGGAGTCCGCGATGGTGGCGCTTGATCCGGACGCGGCCCGCTTCGCCCCGCTGCTGGTGGCGGCCACTCCCGATGTCGGCGGAGCGGTGCTCGACGCCGCCGAGGCCCGCGCACTGATGGCCCGCGGCTCGGTTCCCGCCAGCTCCGCGCCGCGGCTCCCCGAGGTGCGGGACCGGGTGCTGCGGTCGCCCGGGCGGACGCCGGTGCGGGTGCGGACCTACCGCCCGGACGAGCCCGGAGGCACCGCCGATCCGCTGCCGGTGGCGGTGTACCTGCACGGCGGCGGCTGGGTCTTCGGCGACCTCGACTCGCACGACGGCGTAGCGCGCCGGTTGTGCGCAGGTGCCGGATGCGTCGTGGTGTCGGTGGACTACCGGCTGGCGCCCGAGCACCCGTTCCCCGCTGCGTTCGACGACGCGGTCACCGCGCTGGAGTGGGTGGCGGCGCACGCGGCGGAGCTCGGCGCCGACCCGGCGCGGCTGGCGGTCGTCGGCGACAGCGCGGGGGCGAACCTCGCGGCGGGCGCGGTCGCCTCCGGCAGCGCGCCGGACGTGGCGGTGCAGGTGCTGCTCTACCCGGTGACCGCGCACGACCCCGGCACCGCCTCGTACCGCGACCCGACCGCGCACGTGAACCTGACCCCGGCGCAGCTGGCCTGGTACTGGGACCAGTACGTGCCGGACTCGGCGCTGCGCGACGATCCGCGCGTCTCCCCGCTGCGCGGCCGGATGCGGCCCGACCTGCCGTCCGCGCTGGTGGTCACCGCCGAGTGCGACCCGCTGCGCGACGAGGGACGTGCCCACGCGGCCGCGCTCGACGCGGCCGGGGTGCCCGTCCGGCACTGGGAGGCCGCGGGCACCTTCCACGGCTTCTTCCGCTACCCCGACCACCTCCCGGTGGCCGCCGAACTGATCGCCCGCACGAATGCGTTCCTCGCGGACGCCCTGCGGGGCTGACCCCGGGCGGGACGGACGACCGCGTGCCTCGGGCAGGCGGTGGCAGCGGCGCGCGCCGCCGACGTGCCGGATCACGTCCCGAGAACCGACGGACCCGGTAACCGGCGCCGCTGCGAACGAACGTCCCCGAGAGCCGCCGCCTGCCGAGAACGAACGCCCCCGAGAACCGCCGCCCCCGAGAACCGCTGTCCCCGAGAACCGCTGTCCCCGAGAACCGACGCCGCTGAGAACCAACGCCGCTGAGAACCAACGCCCCGAGAACCAACGGAGGTTCCTCGATGACCACGACGCGCACCGGCCCCGCGACCGGCGTCCGCATCCCGTCCACCCGCTACATCTACGTGTTCGGGGCGCTGGGCGGTTTCCTGTTCGGCTTCGAGACCGGAGTGCTGGCCGGGGCGCTGCCGTTCATCCGCCACGACTACCCGTCGATCACCCCGACCGCGTCCGGCCTGATCGTCGCCGCGCTCGCGGTCGGTGCCATCGCGGGTGCCGCGGTGTCCGGGCGGCTCTCGGACCGGATCGGTCGCCGCAAGGTGCTGTTCGTGCTGGGCGCGGTGTTCGTCGCCGGTTCGCTGGCGAGCGCCCTGTCGGTCGGCACGGCGATGCTGATCGCCAGCAGGCTGGTGCTGGGCATCGGCGTCGGCGGTGCGTCGGCGCTGGTGCCGGTGTACCTGGCGGAGATGGCGCCGGCGCACGCCCGCGGCAGGCTCGGCGGGCTCAACCAGCTGATGCTGGTGATCGGGGTGCTCGCCGGGTACGTGGTGAACTGGGTGCTGGACCCGACCGGGAACTGGCGGGTGATGCTCGCGAGCGGTGCGCTGCCCGCCATCGCGCTGGTGCTGGGCACGATCCGGTTGCGGAGAGCCCGCGTTGGCTGGTCACGCACGGCCGCGCGGGCGAAGCGCGGGAGCTGCTGGTGGTGACCCGCGGCGCGGACGCCGACGCCGAGCTGGAGCAGATCCGCGCCATCGCCGCCGAACCAGCGGATCGGGACGCGCTGCGCAGCCGCCGGGTGCGGCCGGTGCTGCTGATCGGCATCGGGCTCGCGGTGCTCACGCAGCTCAACGGCACCAACGTGATCTCCTACTACGCGCCGACGATCCTCGGCGCCGCCGGGTTCGGTTCCGGGGTGGCGATCCTGGCCACCGTCGGGCTCGGCGTGGTGAAGGTCGTGTTCGTCGGGATCGGCTTGCTGTTGATCGACCGGGTGGGCCGCAAGTTCCTGCTCGTGCTCGGCAACGTGGTGATGGGGTTGAGCCTGCTGGGCCTCGCGCTCGTGGCGCAGGCCGCACAGCCGGACCCCGTGCTGCTGGTGCTGTTCATGGCGCTGTTCCTGGCGGGCAACGAGGTCGGCTGGGGTCCGACGTTCTGGGTGCTGATGGGCGAGATCTTCCCGCTGCGGGTGCGCGGCGCGGCGATGGGCGTGGCGAGCACGGCGGTGTGGGTGGCGACCGCGGTCGTCGCGTTCGCGTTCCCCGTGCTGATCGACGGCATCGGCCTGTCCGCCTCGATGTACGTGTTCGCCGCCCTGAACGCGGTCGCCGTCCTCTTCGGCGCCCGCTACGTCACCGAGACGAAGGGCAAGACCCTCGAAGAGATCGAACGCGACCTGCACGCCCGGTCCTGACTCACCCCGCCAGGCCGGTGAGGGTGTGTTCCCAGGTGGTGGCGAGGGATTCGGGGATCAGGCCGAGCTGGGCGAGGACGGCGACGCAGCGGCCGTCGGCGGCGTGCAGGCGCACCACGGAGGTGGGGCCGTGCACGCCGTGCGGCCGGGTGAGGCGGGCTTCGGCGACCTGCGCGGGGTGGAAGGCGGCGTTGCAGCCGCCGGAGACCATGGTGATCATGTCGCCGCGGTGCTCGACGAGGTCGAGCGCGCCGGTGTGCAGCTGGAGGCAGCCGCGGTTGAGGACGCCGATGCTCAGCGGGATCCCGGTGTCGCACAGGTGGCAGAGCAGGTCGACGACCCGCATCGGGTCGACCGCGGTCCCGGTCGCCGCGCCCGAGGTGGGGTCGGCGAGGAGCCCGTCGAGGGTGCCGAGCTGGTCGGAGCAGTCGGCGGCCGGTTCGGCCTCCGCCACGTCCTCGGCCGCGGGCCGCGCCATCCGCAGCAGGTCCAGGGCGAGGGTGCCGCTGTGCGACACCAGGTATCCGCGGTGCACCACGCGGTGCCACCGGTCGAACATCCACAGCCCGGGCGGCTCGTGACGTCCTTCGTCGGCGTCCATCGCGACGAACGCGCGCACCGTCGGGCGGTGCAGCCGCAGCAGCACCGAGTCCGGTGCGAGCGGCAGCGGGTCGCCGGTGAAGCTGGGCTGGGCGTAGGGCCCGAGGTCGCTGATCAGCGCGGTCCCGTTCGCGGTCATGGCGACGCATTCGTCGAGCAGCGGCAGGTGCGCGGCGAGCGCGTCCACGTCGAGGTCGAGCCGCGCGCCGTGCGAGCCCGGCCGGTTGAGCAGCAGGTCGAGGTCGGTCCGGGCACCGGCGTCCGCGGGATCGGGTGGCTGCAACGTCGAGGTCCTCACTGGTCGGGGTGGGCGGAACTCGTCGTGAATATTAGGCTAGCCTAACCTAAAAGATCTGACCGGGTGTGCGGCGCGGCCGTCGATTTCCGCAGGAGGAGGGCACTTGTGGGCACTTCGTTAACGGTTTACGGTCTACGAACCGATGGCGACGTTGCCACCGGTTCGGTTTCGAAGGAGAACCGTTCATGGAATCCGACTCGCTGACCTCCGGCGGCGAGCGCGCGCCCGGCCGCGCCGCCCCCGGCCCGAAGGTCGGCCGGTACCGCTACCTGGTGCTCGCCGCGGTGACGCTCGGCATCGCGGTCAACTACCTCGACCGCGCCACGATCAGCGTCGCGCTGCCGGACATGGAAGCCGACCTCGGCATGTCCGACGCGCTGGCCGGTGTGCTGCTGTCCTCGTTCTTCTGGACCTACTCGGCCGCCCAGCTGCCCGCCGGGTTCCTCGCGGGCAGGCTCGGGCCGCGGAAGCTGATCGCGTTGTCCGCGCTGGTCTTCGGCGCGGTCACGATGCTGATGGGCCTCGCCTGGGGCGTCGGCTCGCTGGTCGTGCTGCGGCTGCTGCTGGGGATCGGGGAGGCGCCCGCGTTCCCGGCCGCCGCCCAGGTGGTCTCCGAGTGGTTCCCGAAGGGGGAGCGCAGCTTCGCCTCCGGGACCTTCAACAACGGCAACCCGATCGGCTCGACGCTGTGCATCCCGCTGGTCGCGCTGCTCGTCGCGAGCTTCGGCTGGCGGGCCTCGTTCCTGGTGACCGGTGGTCTCGCCGTCGCCTACGCCGTCGGTTGGTGGTTCTTCTACCGCTCGCCGCGGGAGTCCCCGCGGGTCGGGGATGCCGAGCTCGCGCACATCCGCTCCGGGCAGGAGGAACGCGCGGACGCCGAGCAGCAGGTCGCGGTGCCCTGGCGGTCGCTGTTCCGGCACCGCACCGTGTGGTCGATGATGATCGGCTTCTTCTGCATCAACTTCGTCGCGTACTTCTTCATCACCTGGTTCCCCACGTACCTGGTGGACACCTACGACCTGACGCTGCTCAACTTCGGGTTCCTCGGGATGGTGCCCGGCATCGCCTCGATGCTCGGCGGCTGGACGGGCGGGCTGGTGTCGGACTGGCTGGTGCGGCGCGGCACCGACCTCACGAAGGCGCGCAAGGGCTGCCTGGTCGGCGGTCTGCTCGGCACCTCGGTGATCGCGCTGGCCGTGGCCTCGCCAGGGGTGGGCACGGCGCTGGTGGCGCTGTCGGTCTCGTACTTCTCCAGCACGTTCGCGGCCGCCTCGGTGTGGTGCCTGCCGGCGGACGTGGCGCCCACCGCCGCGCACGTCGGTTCCCTCGGCGGCATCCAGAACGCCGCCGCCAACTGCGCCGGGATCGTCTCGCCGATCCTGATCGGCGTGATCACCGGGGTCACCTCGTCGTTCGAGGTGCCGTTGCTGATCGCGGGTGGCGTGGCCGTGCTCGGCGCGGTGAACTACGCGTTCTTCATGCCGAGGCTGCGCCCGCTCCCCACCGAGGAGACCGCATGATCGAGATCAGCGAACTGACCGGCCGCGTGCACGGGGTGGTGCGCGCGCTCGGTGCCCCCGAGGACGTCGCGACCGAGGTCGCCGACCACCTGGTCCGCGCCGAGCTCTCCGGCCACGCCAGCCACGGCGTGCTGCGCCTGCCGCAGTACGCCGCCGAGGTCGAACGCGGGCTGATCGCGGCCGGGGCCCGAGCCGACGTCGTCAGCGCGAAACCCGCGGCGATCGTCGTCGACGGCCACCACGGCTTCGGCCACCACGCCGCCGCGCTCGCCACCGCGGAGGTCGCCGCCGCGGCCGAGCAGGTCGGTGTCGCGGCCGCGAGCATCCGGAACGGCACGCACGTCGGCAGGCTCGGCGAGTACGCCGAACGCCTCGCCGCGCGCGGGCTCGTCGCACTGGTGCAGGTCGGCGCGGTCGGCCCGGGCGTGGGCAGCATGGCGCCGTTCGGCAGCGGCAGCGGGACGCCGTTCCTCAACACCAACCCGTGGGCGGTCGGCGTCCCCGCCACCGACGGCGCGTTCGTGTTCGACGGTTCGATGTCGAACATCGCCGAGGGCAAGGTGCACGCGGCGAAGCGCACCGGCGAGCCGTTGCCGGAGGGCGCCGTGCTCACCGCGGACGGACGGCCGGGCACCGATCCGGAGGACTTCTACGCCGACGGCACCCTCACCCCGCTCGGCGGCGCGCTCGCCGGGCACAAGGGTTACGGGCTGGCGCTGGCGGCCGCGCTGCTCGGCGGGCTCGCGCACGCCGACGGGTCCGCGGCCTCGCTGCGCGGCCTGGCGCGGCTGCGCCGACCCGACGGCGACCCGGCGGGCCTCGGCGGTGTCACGATCATCGCGCTCGACCCGGGCGCGTTCGGCGAGCAGGACGCCTACGCCGCGGCCACCGGCCGGGTCGCCGCCGCGCTGCACGCCGACGGAGTGCTGGTGCCCGGCGACCTGGAACGGCGTCGCCGCGCCGAATCCGGTACCTCCGTCGCGCTGCCGCCCGGCACCCTCGCCGAACTCACCGCCCTCGAAACCAGCCTGTCGTGACCGACCACCCCGAAAGGACCGACATGACCGCGCCGAGCAGGCCGATCATCCTCACCGCCGCCCCCGTCGCCTTCGCCGCGGACGGTTCGGTGGACCTGGCGGCCTCGCGCCGCATCCTCGAATTCATCGCCGCCTCCGGCACCGACGGGGCGTTCGTGCTCGGCACCACCGGCGAGTTCCCCTCGCTGACCGAGCAGGAGCGGCACGACCTCGCACGGCTCAGCCTGGAAGTGCTGCGCGGCAAGCGGGTCGTCGTGCACGTCGGCGCGCCGAGCGCGTTCCAGGTGCGGGCGCTGATCGCCGACGCCCGCGAGCTCGGCGCCACCTCGGTCGCGGTGCTCACCCCGTACTACCTGCCCGCCGGGGACGAGGCGATCGTCGAGTTCTTCCGGTCCGCCACCGCGGAGGCCGACGGGCTCGACGTGTACGCCTACCTGTTCACCGACCGCACCGGCAACGCCGTCGGACCGGAGCTGCTGGGCCGGATCGCGGCGCTGCCGTCCGTCGTCGGCGCCAAGATCAGCGGTGAGTCGCTGGACGCGGTGGCCGCCTACCGGGACGCGGTCCCGGCCGGGTTCCGGATCTTCACCGGCGGCGACCGGGACATCGCGCAGGTCACCGCCCGCGGCCTCGACGGCGTGGTCTCCGGGGTCGCCTCCGTGCTGCCGAAGCCGTTCGTCGCGGCCGCGGACGCCGTCGCCGCCGGAGACGCCGCCGCGGTGTCCCGCGCCCAGGACGGTGTGGATGCCGCGGTGGACGCGGTGCGCGGCGACCCGGAGCGGATGAAGGTGGGCCTGGCGCTGCAGGGCGTCGAGGCGGGGACCAGCCGGATGGCGCTCGACCCGGTGGACGCCGCCGGGCGGGCCGAACTGGAACGCGCGGTCGCCGCCCATGGCTGAGCGCGGCGGGCGGGTGTGCGTGCTCGGCAGCGCCAACGTGGACACCGTGGTCCGGGTCGGGCGCAGGCCCGGGCCCGGGGAGACGGTGCGCGGGCTCGGCCGGGACCGCTTCGCCGGTGGCAAGGGGCTGAACCAGGCCGTGGCGGCCGCCCGGATGGGCGCCGTGGTCGACTTCCGCGCGCGCGTCGGATCGGACGGCGCGGCGGACTTCCTCGCGCAGCGGCTCGCGGCCGACGGGCTCGACCTCGCGGGCGTGGTGCGCACCGCGGCGCCGACCGGCACCGCCGACATCACCGTGGACGCCGCCGGGGAGAACACGATCGTCTTCTGCGGCGGCGCGAACGACGAGTTCACCGAGCTCAGCGCCGCGGACGGAGCGGCCGTCGCGACCGCGGACGTGCTGCTGCTGCAAGGGGAAGTGCCGGTACCGGTGCTCGTCGAAGCCGCCCGGCTCGGGCGCACCGTGGTGCTCACCCCGGCCCCCGTGCGGCGGTTCCCCGCCGAACTGCTCGACGCGGTCGACGTGCTGGTGCCCAACGAGCACGAGGCCGCCGAGCTCACCGGTGAGCGGGATCCGGCCGCCGCGGCGCTCGCGCTGTCCACCGGCGGCCGGTCGGTGCTGGTCACGGTCGGGGAGCGCGGGGTGGAGCTCGCAGCCGACGGTCGTCCGCTCGGCCGCGTCCCCGCCATTCCGGTGTCCAGTGTGGACACGACCGGGGCCGGGGACACCTTCGCCGGGGCGCTCGGTGCGCTGCTCGCGGAGGGCGCCGAGCTGCCGGACGCCGCCCGGGTCGCCGCCGCGGCAGCCGCGCTCAGCGTCACCCGCCCCGGCGCGGACGGGATGCCGCACCGGCACGAGGTGACCGAATTGCAGGCGGCGACCACTATTGTCGGCGGTTGACGATGTGATCGAGGGAGGATGCATGTCCGACTCGCTCGTCCGCGCGGATTCGCTCGGGGAGCGGCTGGCCCGCACGCTCCGGGACCGGATCGTGCGCGGGGAGATCCCGCCGGGCACGCACCTCGTCGAGGACTCCGTGGCGGAGAGCTTCGACGTGAGCCGGGGCCCGGTCCGCGATGCGCTGAAGCTGCTGCGGCTGGAGAACCTCGTGGAACCGCAGCGCCGCGGGGTGCACGTGGTCGGGTTGAGCGCCGCGGACGTCCGCGAGCTCTACGCGATCCGGCAGGCCATCGAGACGCTCGCCGTGACCAGCGCCATCGGTCTCGGCGAACACCGCTCGGAGGCCGGGATGCAGCGCGGGCTGCGGGGGATGTCCGAGACGGCCACGCCGTCCCGGGCCGCCGAGTTCGCCGAGCACGACCTGCGGTTCCACCGCGGCATCTACGAGGCGAGCGGCAACCGCAGGCTGCTGACCATCTGGCTGCAGATCGAGCCGTTGTTCGCCAGCATGCTCGCGGTCACCAACAGCGAGGACGAGGACCTGGGCCCGGTGTGCACCGCGCACGAGCAGCTGCGGACCTCGATCGCCGACGGCGATGCCGCGCGCGCGACTGCGCTGCTCACCGCGCACCTGGCCGGCTCCGAAGAGCGGATGCTCGCCGCGCTGCAACGGATCTGGTCGACCACGTCCTGATCCCACGCGGGATCCGAGCTCCTCGCCGACGGCGGGGAGCGGGTTCCGCGCGCCCGGAACACCCCGAAAGAGGAACCATGACCGGTCACATCGTCAGCTTCTACGACCTCAACGACATCACCGAGGCCGAACTGCGCAAGCACCTGCCGGACTTGCCGGACCTGCGGATCACCGAGATCGGGCCCGAGCAGGACCCGGCCGATCACCTGGACGCGCTGGCCACCGCGACGATCGTGCTGGCCCCGCTGGAGAAGGAGCGGCGGATCGACGCCGGGCTGCTGGACGCGATGCCGCGCTGCGAGCTCGTGCAGTCCGTCGCGGTCGGCTTCGACGGCGTGGACCACCTCGCCGCCGCCGAGCGCGGCATCCCGGTGGCGAACCTGCCCGGGTTCAACGCCGACGCGGTCGCCGACTGGACCGTCGGCTCGCTGCTGTCGCTGCTGCGGCACTACGCGGGCGGGCACCGCAAGGTGGAATCCGGCGGCTGGGGGCCGGAAGGGCTGCGCGGCCGCGACCTGGCGGCGCTCACCGTCGGCATCCTCGGCTTCGGCAACATCGGCCGCGCGGTGGCCCGCCGCCTGGACGGGTTCGGCGCCCGGGTGGTGGTGCACGACCCGGTGCCGTCCGAGCCGGGGCGCGAGTACCTCCCGCTGGCGGAGGCGGTGGCCGCCGCGGACGTGCTGAGCCTGCACCTGCCGCTGAACACCGCCACCCGCGGCCTGATCGGTGACGAGCTGCTCGCGCGGATGCCCCGCGGCGGGTACGTGCTCAACGCGGGCCGCGGCGGAGTCCTCGACGAGCGGGCGCTGGTGCGGGCCCTGGACTCCGGGCGGCTGGCGGGGGCGGCGCTGGACGTGTTCGAGCAGGAACCGCTGCCCGCGGACTCGCCGTTGCGGGGACGGGCGGACGTGCTGCTCAACCCGCACACCGCGGGCGTGACCTGGGACGCCTACCACAACCTCCGCGGCGCGCTGTTCGCGAAGCTGGGCGCCGTGCTGGCCGGGGAACGGCCCGCCGACGTCGTCAACGGGGTCGAGCCGCGGCCCCGCTGAAGTTGGCGGGTTCTCGTCATCGGGGCCTGTTTTCGGGGGCGGGGGCGCCGGTGGTCCTGGTCCGCTCGGGGCAGCCGGTGCGCCGGGCCGGTCGCTCGATTCCTGGGCGGTACGGCCGAAGTCGCGTTCCTGCCGGAGGCGTCCGCTGGACGCGCGGGACATCATCAGCGCGTCCAGCGGGGAGGGCGCGAGTTCTCCGGATCGACCCGATCCGGACCGGATCAACGGCAGGCGTGATGAGTGTGAACGAGAAGGTTGCGGTGGCCCGCATCGGCGCGGTTCGGCTCGGCTCGATCGGCTTGGCCGTCGTCGCCGCGCTGTCGCTGGCGGGATGCGGCGGCGTGCAGGTCGACTCCCCGAAGGACGTCGCCGGTGAGAAGTCCTGCGACCTGGTGCCCGAGCAGACGGTGCACGAGCTGGGATTCCACCTGGGCGGCAAGGACGACGCGGGCACGTGCACCTGGAGCACCCCGCGGGACAGCGTGCGGCTGGAGGTCGGCGTGGTCGCCGACCGGTCGTTGCAGGACTTCCAGGACGAGGCCGACAAGTACTCCGACTTCGGCGAGCTGACCATCGGCGGGCACCCGGCGGTGCGCGCGAACTCCGGTGACCCGAAGGCCGACGGCACCTGCGAGCTGGTCGTGGCGGCCGCCTCGGACCAGGCGGTGTCGGCCAAGGCGAAGATCCCGAGCGGTGCCACGGCGGACCCGTGCGAGCTCGCCCAGCGGGCGCTGGACGCGGGCGTGCCTTCCTGGCCCGCGGCCTAGTCCGCGGCGCGGGGCGGGAGGTTTCGGTGGTCCCGTTTCGGTGACCGGCGCTCGCGAATTCGGCGGGCCCGCGTTCGGTGCGTCCCGCGTCCGTCGCATCCCGCGTCCGGTGGTCCCGCGCTCGGTGGTGCGGTGCCGCCGGGCGCGGGAGTCGCCGATGTCATATTCGCGGATGGCGATGCGTGCACCGGTGTCCGCCACCTGCGACGACACCCGTTCCACCGGCCGCGGTGCGGGTTCCGCGCGGTGGCCGCGGTCTTGACATCGGACACCGGGGCTGCGAACTTCTGACCCGTTCCAACGACGGTGTGCAGGAAGCCGGTGCGAATCCGGCGCGGTCCCGCCACTGTGAGTGGGGAGTCGACCTCCATCCGAGCCACTGCCGGTTCCCGGCGGGAAGGCCGGAGGCCGGCGCCGATCCACGAGCCAGGAGACTGGCACCGTCGTGCCGATTCGTGCGGGGTCGCGGAGCCCCGGAGGAGGTACGTGGTGTCGCGCATCGCCGCATCGCGCCGGGAGATCCGGCGCATCGTCCACATCGGACATTAGTCGTCCCCGCGGGTTCGTCCCGCCGCTGTGCGTTCCGTTCCGGTTCCTGCTCGGGGAGACACGTGCGTCCTGCCACCACTGAACGATCCTATGTGGACTCGCTGGTCGAGTCCGCGCTGTCCGGCCACTTCCGCGATGCGGGCGGGAACGGCCCGGCGGAGCTCTCCGCCGCCGTCGCGTTCCTGACCGTGCAGGCCGCCCGGCACACCGGTCGTGGCACCGGGTACGTCAACACCGTGCTCAGCGTCCGGGTGGGGGAGGCCGTCGGCTCCTGCGCGGTCGAACCCGGTTCCCTCGACGAGGAAGCGGTGCGCCAGGTCGTGGGCCGCCCCGTCGACGAACTGCTGCGGCACCCGCTGCTGCCGGTGCGGGTCGCCGCCCTCGACGCCTACCTCGCCGCCCGCACCTCGCACGCCGCGCACCCGCTGTCCCGGCAGGTGGTGATCCCCGCGGGCGATTCACTGGCCAAGTCCACCGCCCGCGCCCGTGCGGTCGCCGCGATCACCGCGGTCCCCGACGGCGGCCGGGTCGCGGTGATCGGCGTGGTGAACTCGCTGCTAGCCGCGCTGCGGGACCGCGGGCTCGACTACGCGCCCTGCGACCTCAAGGGCGGCCTCACCGAGTGGGACGAGCCGATCAGCACCGACCACGCCGCCGCGATCGACGGCGCGGACGCGGTGCTGGCCTCCGGCATGGTCCTCGGCAACGGCACCTTCGACGACATCGCCGCGGCCTGCGCCGCCCGCGACCTGCCGCTGACCCTGTTCGCGCAGACCGGTTCCGCGGTGCTGCGGGAACTCGTCGGCGGCCCGGTGCGCGCGCTGTCCGCCGAGCCGTACCCGTTCTTCTGGCTCTCCGGCGAGGCCACCACCGTGCACACCTTCCAAGCCGCCCGCGCCACCGAGGTCGTGCGGTGACGGGTCGCGCGCCCGCCCGCTGCGACTCGCCCCTGGACCTGATCGGCGGTACCCCGCTGCTGCGGGTCACCGCGCCGATCGCGTTCCCGCACCCGGGGTTCTGGGCGAAGCTGGAGAGCGCCGCGCCGGGCGGCATGAAGGCCCGCGCCGCGC
Organism: Saccharopolyspora sp. NPDC047091; assembly: GCF_040643635.1. Lineage (NCBI taxonomy): Bacteria > Bacillati > Actinomycetota > Actinomycetes > Pseudonocardiales > Pseudonocardiaceae > Saccharopolyspora > Saccharopolyspora sp. NPDC047091. The sequence continues at coordinate 10,195 of NZ_JBEYUS010000071.1, read as the reverse complement.
ACGCCATGCTCACCGGCGCCCGCGCCCGCGGCGAACTGCGGCCCGGCGGCACGGTCGTCGAATCCACCAGCGGAACCCTGGGCATCGGACTGGCCTACGTCGGAGCGGCGCTGGGCCACCCGGTGGTCGTGGTGGCCGACGCGGAGCTCGACGCGCAGACCCGCGCGCTGCTCACCGCGCACGGGGTGCGGGTGGAGCTGGTGCGCGCACCGCACCCGGTGGGCGGCTGGCAGCGCGCGCGGCTGGACCGGGTCCGGGAGCTGCTGGCCGAACTGCCCGGCGCGTACTGGCCGGACCAGTACGGCAATCCGGACAACGTCCGCGGTTACCGCGCGCTCGGCCACGAACTGCTCGACCAGCTGCCCGACGCGGAAGCGGTGGTGTGCAGCGTCGGCACCGGCGGGCACAGCGCGGGCATCGCGCAGGTGCTGCGCGAACGCGCCCCCGGGGTGCGGCTGGTCGGGGTGGACGCGGCGGGCTCCACGGTGTTCGGCGATCCGGTGGCGAAGCGCGTGATGCGCGGCCTCGGCAGCAGCATCCACCCCGGCAACGTGGACTACCCGGCGTTCGACGAGGTGCACCTGGTCGGTGCCGCGGAGGCCGTCGCCGCCTGCCACCGGCTCGCCGCGGACGCGTTCGTCACCGGCGGGTGGAGCACCGGTGCGGTGGCGCTGGTCGCGTCCTGGTGCGCCCGCGAGCTCGGCGCGGACCGGGTCGCCGCGGTCTTCCCGGACGGGCCGCACCGCTACTGGGGGACGATCTACGACCCGGACTTCCTCGCCGCGCAGGACTTCCCGGAACCGGTCGCCGAACCGGTGGACGCGGACGGCATTCCGTCCGAAGTGGACAGCAAGACGACGTGGAGGAGGTCGCGCAAGGTGGTCGATCCGTGTGCCCGGCGAGCCGACGGCCCGGCGGAATGCCCGGTCTGCGAGGTGCGGCCGTGAACCGCGCCGCGTTCGCCCGGCTGTCCCCGGCCGCGAAGCTGCTGGTGATCAACCAGTTCGGCATCAACGTCGGCTTCTACATGCTGATGCCGTTCCTGGCCGCGTACATGAGCGGGAATCTCGGCTACGGCGCCGCCGTGGTCGGGCTCGTGCTCGGGGTGCGGAACCTGAGCCAGCAGGGCATGTTCCTGCTCGGCGGTACCGCCGCGGACCGGCTCGGCTGCCGGCCGATGATCATCGCGGGGTGCGCGCTGCGCGTGGTGTCCTTCGGCCTGTTCGCCGTGTTCACCACGCTGCCCGGCCTGTTCGCCGCCGCGATCCTCACCGGTCTCGCGGGAGCGCTGTTCAACCCGGCGGTGCGGACCTACCTGATGCACGAGGCGGGGGAGCGGCGCGCCGAGGTCTTCGCCGTGTTCAACGTGTTCCAGCACGCGGGCACCCTGGTGGGACCGCTGCTGGGCGCGGCGCTGCTGGCGGTGGACTTCCGCGTCATCGCGCTGGTGGCGTGCGTCGCGTTCGCGGTGCTCACCGGGGCGCAACTGCTGGTGCTGCCGCACCGCGAGGTCGAGCCGCAGCGGCAGAGCGTGCTCGGCAGCTGGCGGGAAGTGGTGCTCAACCGCCGGTTCCTCGGCTTCACCCTGGCGCTGTCGGCGTACTTCGCGCTGTACAACCAGCTGTACCTGACGCTGCCGCTGGAGGCGCGGCGCGTGTCCGGGGCGGCGTGGTCCATCGCCGTCGTGTTCGGCGTGTCCACGCTGATCGGCGTGTTCGGGCAGGTGCGGATCACCGAGTGGTGCCGGGCGCGGTGGAGCTCGGGCCGGTCGATCGTGGTCGGCCTGGCCTGCATGGGCGGCTCCTTCGTGCCGATCCTGCTGGCCGCACCGGTGCTCCCGGAGCGGCTGCCCGCCGCCGGGATCGCCGGGACCGTGCTGGCGTTCGTGCCCGTGGTGCTCGCGATCGTGCTGTTCACCGTCGGGCAGGCGATGACGAACCCGTTCGCGATGGAACTGCTGCCGACGGTCGGCAGCGAACGCCTCGCAGGCACCTACTACGGCTTCTACTACCTGGTGTCCAGCCTGGTCGCGGCCGCGGTGAGCTGGCTGGCGGGGGCGCTGCTGGACGCCTTCGCCGAGCCGGGGATGCGCTGGCTGCCGTGGGCGGTGCTGCTGCTCGTGGGCCTGGCGGGCAGCGCGGGCACCCGGCTGCTCGAACGCCGGGGAGCGCTCGCCCCGCGCAGCCCGGCCGACGCCTGACCGCTCGCGCCAGGCGGTCTCGGCTCTTTCCCGTCAGCGGCGAAGCCGCTGAACCGCCGACCGCCTGAGCGGCCGGACGACCCGCGGGTTCTCAGCGGTCTTCTCGCGAGAACGGCGTTTTCTCCTGTGGCGGAGCCACCGGTGAAAACGATCCCGCAGCGAGAATCCCGCTGAGGTTCCGCCACCCGAGTGCCGAGCAACCCGAGTTCAACGACCCGCGAGTCAGCGCTCCAGCCACTCCGGGCGGGACGAGCCGCGGGGGACGAGGACGGTGCGGTAGTGGCCGGGGGTGGCCGACATGCGCACCTGGTCGGTGACGCCCTGGTAGTGGCCGAGCGGGGTGTCGGCGGTGAACGTCTCCGGGTCGAGGTAGGCGTGCCGGGCGTCGCTGCCCGCGGTGGCCGCGGCGTACTCCTTGTCGAACACGCCCATGCTCAAGATCCACAGCGCGGCGCGGGTCAGCGACACGTGCACCCGGTAGCTGCCGCCGTCGACGGCGCGGCGGGCCAGCGCCTCGGTGATTCCGGTGGTCAGCAGCCAGGACACGATGTAGTCGTTGACGACCAGGATCGGCGGCAGCGCGGGCGTCTCCCCGTCGCCCTCCAGGTTCATCATGCCGGTGAGGCTGCCCGCGGTCTGGTCGAAGCCGACGCGCCCCGCCCACGGCCCGCGTTCGCCGTTGAGGGTGGTGGTGGCGTGGATGATGCCGGGCCGCGCCTCGGCCGCCTGCTCGGCGGACAGGCCGATGGAGTCGAGGAAGCCGGGCCTGCGGTTGGCGAAGAACACGTCCGCGCCGGTCAGCAGGTCGCGGATGCGCTGCGCGCCCTCGGCCCGGTACGGATCGATGGTCGACGAGCGCATGCCGACGTTCGCGGTGACGTAGGTGGTGTCGTGCTCCAGCTCGTTCGGCCGCCACAGGTTCAGCACGTCGGCGCCGTGCAGCGCGAGGGCGCGCCCCACGCCCGCTCCCGCGATCACGTGGCCCATGCCGAGCGCGCGGATGCCGTCCAGCGGGGAGTCGCCGCCGGTGAGCGGTTCCGGTTCGCTCTCGCCGATCTTGGTGATCTCGATCAGCGGCAGGTCGGCGAGGACCTCGCGGTAGTGCGGTTCGGCGAGCAGTTCCTCGGTGCTGCGCAGCATCGGCAGCACGGTGCCCGCCTCGACGGCCGCGTTCTCCAGGTCGAGGCCGTTCCAGCCCGAGACGGCCTTCGCGACGGCGTCGGCGTCGTCCGGCACGCCGAGCAGCTTCTCCGCCGCGATCTTGATCTTCGGGTAGGGGTTCAGCGGCATCACCCAGCGGCCGTCGGCGGTGCGGTAGAAGGCGAAGCCGAGCGCGTTCGACGGGTTCGCCGCCGAGGCCGCCGGATAGCCGTTGAGCAGCTCCCACTTGCGGTCGTAGAACGGGCACAGCCGGTGCGGCGCGGACCGCAGGTCCACCTCGATGTCCTGCCCTGAGCCGCCGCGCAGCCGCCACAGCTTCGCGACGGCCGCCGACTTCGCGGCCAGCGCGATCGCCGAACCACCGCCGAGCCGCAAGGTGCTGGGCACCACCGGGTCGGCCCCGTGGAAGGTGATGGAGCCGCCGGTGTCCGCGGCGCTCATGCCGACGCCGCCGAGCACTTCCGCCAGCTCGCCCGCCGGATCGAATTCGTCCGAAGTGGACGGTTCGGTCACCGCCCGGGTGACGCGGTCAGTCAGCGACATGGGTTCCTCCTCCGTCCGGCAGCAGTTCCACCGGGATGAGCACGTGCTTGGCCCGCAGGTATTCGCCCACGGCCTTGCCTACCTGGTCGACGCGCAGGTTCGACGATCCGCCGGTGCCGAGCAGCCCGCGCAGCACGAAGTGCACGGCCCGCAGCTCCGGGAACTCGTGGCGCACCACGTCCAGCCCGGCGCACTCGGGCAGCAGTGCGCGCAGCGCCGCGGTGGACAGGGTGTCCCGCAACCACGGCCACGCGCGGTCCTCGGCGACCCAGACGCCGACGTTGCTGTTGCCGCCCTTGTCGCCGCTGCGCGCGTGCGCCAGCATCCCCAGCGGTGCCGACCGGGTCTCGCCGAGCACCGGGGCGGCCGGTTCCGGGTGGACGGGCTGGGCGCTCGCGGGTTCGGTGCGGGCGGGCGGCGTCACGTCCACTTCGGACCCGTCGGCGAACAGGACCCGGTGCGGCACCTCGGACATCGGCAGCAGCGCGGGCCAGTAGTCGATGCGCGGTCGCGGCGTCGAGGTGAGCCCGGCGGCGCCGTCGTGGAAGAAACCGGGCACGCCCTGCAGGTACAGCGATCCGAGCCGCGCCGCCGCGTCGAACCGCTCCAGCGGTGCCCGCTCGGCCGCGGTCGCCATCACCCGCACCGGGACCGTGGCGGCCCACTGCGTCGCCGGATCGGCGGCGGGCGTGCCGAGCGGGGTGACGTCGAGCTCGGTGATCCCGGCGGGCAGGTCCCGTCCGACCTGGGTGCGCAGCAGCTCGACCTTCGCGGCCACGTCCAGTCCGGTCACGAACACGGTGTTCACCACCTGGTGCCCGATCGCGCCGAACACGGCGACCTTCGTCGTCGGGGGCGGGGGAGTGCCGGTGGTGCCGGTGATCCGCACCCGGTCGGGGCCGTCCTCGGCCAAGGCGACCGCGTCGAGGTGCGCGGTGACGTCCGGGTTCAGGTAGACCGGGCCCTGGATCTCGTAGACGAGCTGCGCGGTGACGGTGTCGGTGGTGACCGCACCGCCGTCGCGGGCGTGCTTGGTGATGGTGCTGGACCCGTCGGCGGCGACCTCGGCGATGGGGAATCCGGGCACCGCCATGCCGGGGATGCGGGTGAAGCCGGAGAAGTTGCCGCCGGTGGCGTGCGCGCCGCATTCGATGACGTGCCCGGCGAGCACCGCCCCGGCCAGCTCGTCCCAGTCCGCGCGGTCCCACCCGTGCCACCAGGCGGCGGGGCCCGCGGTCAGCGAGGCGTCGGTGACCCGGCCGCACACGACCACGTCGGCTCCGGCGGCGAGCGCCTCGGCGATGCCCCAGCCGCCCAGGTAGGCGTTCGCGGCCATCGGCACCGCCGCCCACCCGGCCAGCTCCTGCCCGGTGTCCAGGTGCTCCAGCCGGTTCCCGGTCCGCTGGAGCTCCGGCAGCCGGTCCAGCACGTCGTCCCCGGCCACGTGCGCGACCCGCAGGTCGACGCCCTCGGCCGCGATCAGCTCGCGCAGCGCCGCCGCCAGGCCCGCGGGGTGGAAACCGCCCGCGTTGGTGACGACCTTCGTGCCGCGCTCGGCGAGCACGGCCAGGTGCGGGCGCAGCTGGTCCAGGAAGTGCTCCACGTAGCCGCGCGCCGGGTCGCGCCGGTAGCGCACCGACAGCGCGGCGAGGGTGATCTCCGCGAGGTAGTCGCCGATCAGCACGTCGACCGGGTCCCCGGCCAGCACTTCGTCGAGGGCGGTGAACCGGTCCCCGAGGTAACCGGAGAACCCGCCGATGCGGATCGGGCGTTCGGACATGGCAGCACACCTCGCTGTTCGTCGGTTTCCACGCTACGACCGGTACCGTTCCGCGGCCACGACCGTTGAGCGAAGGCCGCCGTGATCGAACCGGTCACGCCGCCCGCGCGCCTGACCACCTCTGCGCGGCCGGTTTCGTCTGTCGCCCGTCAGCGGCGAATCCGATGAGCCGCCGACCATCTGATCCACCGGCGCCGCCGCGGGTTCTCAGCTGGTCCGACGACGGCGTTTTCACATGTGGCGGAGCCACCCGATCCCGCAGCGAGGAGCCGGCCGAGGCTCCGCCACCCGCGTCGCTCAGCAGCAGAAGTCGGGTCAACGAGTGAAGTTCAGGGGGAGGCCCGGGCGGGGCCATTCCGTGGCGTACAGCACCCCGCGCCCCGAGGAGGTGATGTAGGCGGTGCGCAGCTCGGGCCCGCCGAAGCAGATGTTGGTGACCAGCGGATCGGGTACCGGGACCGGCACCTGGTCGATCAGCTCCCCGGCCGGGCTGAGCACGCTGATCTCGCCGCTGTTCAGCGTCGCCACGCACACGTTGCCCGCCGCGTCCACCGCCAGCGAATCCAGCATCCGGGCCCCGGAGAACCCGTGCAGCAGCTCGGCCCCGCGGCGCACCTTCCCCGGCCCGAGCACCTCCCAGCTCCACACCCGGCCCGACGCGGTCTCCGCGACGTGCACCCGATCTCCGCCGGGGGACAGCCCGACGCCGTTGGGCTGGTGCAGCGGGAACACCAGTTCCTCCACCCGGGAGCCGTCCGGCAGCGCGTAGTACAGCCCGCCGAGGTCCATCTCCCGGGCCCGGGTCTTGCCGAAGTCGGTGAAGTAGCAGCCGCCGTCCGCGTCGAACACGAGGTCGTTCGGCCCGCGCAGCGGCCGCCCGTCCACTTCGGTGCACACGTCGGTGACCTCGCCGTCGAGGGTGACGCGTTGCAGGCGCCCGCCGGAGTAGTCGTCGGGCTGGCCGCCGGGCACGCTCAGCCCGTCGCGGTCGTGCCAGCGGAACCCGCCGTTGTTGCACACGTACACCGCGCCGTCCGGCCCGATGGCCGCCCCGTTGGGGCCACCACCGCAGTCGGCGACGACGGAGATCGTGCCGTCGGGGGCGACCCGGGACAGCGTGCCGCGGCGGATCTCCACGACCAGCATGGAGCCGTCGGCGAGGGCGATGGGGCCTTCGGGGAAGCGCAGGCCTTCGGCGATGGTGCGCAGTTCGGGCATGGGGCGGGACTCCTTCGATCGGTGGTCGTTCCTGGTCGGCCGGTTCCTCCCGGGAAGCCCGGCGGGCCGCGTTCGTCACGGCCCGGCCAGGTAGCGGGGGTTGGCGACGAGCAGCCGGTCGGTGACGGCGGCGCGGACCGCGGCGAGCACCGCGGGTTCCTCGGCCCCGGCCCGGATCGCGGCGGCCAGCTCCGCTTCGTCGCGGAGGCCGAGCGCGGCGAGCCGGTCCCGCCCGGTCCGCCGCTGCGCCGGGCCGTGCCGGAGTTCGCGTTCGACGACGTCGAGCACGTTCGCGGCGACCTGCGCGTGGAAGCGGGTGCGGCCGGTGAGCTCGGGCCGCACCTCGTCGCGCAGGAACTCGCCGACGGCCCGCACGAGTTCGGCGGCGGTGGGGCGGCCGTGCCCGCCGGGCTCCGGTTCGGGTTCGGGCGCTCCGCTCCGCTCGGCGGGCAGGCCCAGTTCCACCAGCAGGTCGTGCTCCTGCTCGCAGACCCGGCGTCCGATCGCGGCCAGTTCCACCGAGCGCTCGGCGCCGTCGAGGTGCCGCCGCGCCATGTCCCGGCAGAACACGGCCCACTTCGCGGTCCCGAGCACCTCCCACCAGCGCACCGCCGCCGGGTCGGGGGTCCAGCCCGCTTCGGCCGCGTACCCGGCGAGCAGGTCCTCGCGCGAGCCGAAGCCGCCGACGGGCGCCGCCGAACCGAACCGCCAGGCCTTCACGCACAGCCAGCCGAGGTCCTCCAGCGGATCGCCGCGGTGCACCAGTTCCCAGTCCAGCACGGCGCGCAGCCCGTCGGGACCGATGACGAGGTTGCCGTTGCGGAAGTCGCCGTGCACCACCACGTCTCCCGCGGGCGCCGGCCGGTTCGCGCGCAGCCGGCGCAGCGCCAGTTCCAGGGCGGGCAGCGGTTCCTCCTGCACGGGCAGAGCCAGCGGGTCGGGCCGCTCCAGCCCGGGCACCCGGTCGGGCGGGATGCGGTGCAGGCGCGCCAGCACCCGGCCCAGTTCGGCGGCCAGCCCCGGTCGTGCCCGCTCGAACTCGGGGTCGCGCAACAGCTTCCGGGGGATCGTCTCGCCGGGGATGAGATCGCTGATCAGGTAGGGGGCGCCGAGCACCGCCGGATCGGTGCCGTGGTCCAGCAGCGGCGGCACCGGCACCCCGGCGTCCGCGGCGGCGGTGATCGCGGCGGCCTCCAGGCCCATCGATTCGGGGCGGGCGTAGCCGGGCGGGTCGCGGCGCAGCACCAGCTCCCGCTCGCGGGTGCCGGAGGTGGCGCGGAACGCCCAGGTCTCCCGGCTCGCCCCGCCGCTGAGCCGTTCGGGCGCGGACACGGCGACGGGCTCGCCGCACACCTCGGTGAGCCGCGCGGTGAGCCGCAGGCGCAGCTGCTCGGCCGTCCCGTCCATCAGCGGTCCCGCCGCGGCCCGGCGAATCCGAACAGGTATCCGGCGATCTTGCGCAGCTGGATCTCGTCGGAACCCTCGGTGATCCGGTAGCGCCGGTGGTGCCGGTAGATGTGCTCGAACGGCTCGTGCCGCGTGTAGCCGAGCCCGCCGTGCACCTGCATGGCCTGGTCGGCGGCGTCGCAGACGAGCCGGTTCGCGCGGTAGTTGCACATGGCGACCCGGTCGCTGATCTCGTGGTGCGGCACCCGGTCCAGTTCCCACGCGGTGCGGCGCACCAGGGTGCGGACCAGTTCCGCCTCGGTGTGCAGTTCCACCAGCGGCCACTGCACGGCCTGCCGCCGGGCCAGCGGCTGCCCGAAGGTGACGCGTTCGCGGGCCCGCTGGACGCTGCGGTCGATGCAGTGCTGCGCGGCGCCCACCCCGGAGGCGGCCTGCCGGATGCGGTTCTCGTGCACGAAGTGCTGCGCGAGGTCGAGCCCGCCACCGACCTCGCCGAGCACCGCGGAACCGGGCACCCGCACGTCCCGCAGCGTCACCTCGGCGTGGTCGGTGGGCATGTTCAGCGTCCACCAGTGGAAGTCGACGTGGAACCCGGGCGCGTCGACCGGCACCAGGAACGCGGTGATGCCGCGCGCGTCGCCACCGTCCCCGGAGGTGCGGGCGAACACCAGGTCGTGGGTGGCGGAGTGCAGTCCGGAGTTGAACCGCTTGCCACCGGTGATGCGCCAGTCGGCGCCGTCCGGCACCGCGCGGGTGTCCAGCCAGGTCGCGTCGCTGCCGTGCCCGGGTTCGGTGAGACCGAACGCGACCCGCTTGCGGCCGGTGATGACGTCCTCGACGAACTCCTGGCGCTGCGCGGCGGTGCCGAAGGCCAGGAACAGGTGCACCAGCGGGAAGTTGCCCACCACGGAGGACTCGTTCTGCAGGTCGTTGTGCAGCCCGAGCCCGCGGGCGGCGAGGTGTTCGCGGATCACGGCCAGGTCCAGTTCGGTGCCGCCGCTGCCGCCCGCGGATTCGGGCAGCCCGTAGCGGAGCCACCCGGCGGCGTCGGCGCGGCGGGCCATCTCGGCGAGCAGCGCCTCCCAGTCGGGGTGCGGGGTGCCGCCCGCGTCGAGGTCGGTGCGGGCGAATTCCCTGCGGTGGTCGAAGAACCGCGCGTTGTCGTCCTGCTCCTGCAGTGGCCGGATCTCGGTGTCGATGAACGTGTCGAGCCGGGCGAGCCGCTGCCGCAGCTCGTCGGGGAGGGTGGGGTCCATCGCTCTCCTCGGGGGGTGCGGCCGGTGGCCGCAGGTCGGCCGGCGCGGCGCCGCGGCCCCGCCGGTGGAGCGAACGGTGCTCGACGATACGACCGCGGCGGCGTGCCGACAAGCACCCGGTACCGATCATCCACAGTGGACCGAACTGACCTGGGCGGTCAGTGTTGACCGCTCGGCTCGGGCGGCCTACGGTGGCTCGTGCCCGCGCAGCGCAGCCGGGGGAGGGGCGAGGGATCGTGACCGAGCGCCGCGTCGCCGTCAGCACCGCGGACGGGGTGGCCGACGTGCGGCTGAACCGGCCGGACAAGCTCAACGCGCTCGACCCGGACATGTTCGGCGAGCTCGTCGACACCGGCCTGGAGCTGCACGACCGGCGGGACGTCCGGGTGGTCGTGCTCCGCGGCGAGGGGCGCGCGTTCTGCGCCGGGCTGGACTTCGACTCCTTCCGCGCCATGACCGGCGGCGCGCTGCCTGGCCACGAGCCGCGCCCGCCGATCGGGCCGGCCGCGGCGCTCGGCCAGCAGGCCGTGCACGTGTGGCGGCGGCTGCCGGTGCCGGTGATCGCCGCGGTGCACGGCGTCGCCTACGGCGGCGGGCTGCAGCTCGCGCTCGGCGCGGACCTGCGGCTGC
>NZ_JBEYUS010000070.1:0-33977 GCF_040643635.1 Saccharopolyspora sp. NPDC047091 | reverse complement strand
GCCGGAGCCCGTCGGGTGGACGTTCGCGGGTGGTCCGGGCGCCCGCTCAGCCCGCGTCGGGCCCCGCGAGCGCTTGCGCGACGGTGGGGTAGCACCGCATCGCGGTGTCGAGCCCGGCCACCTCCAGCGCGTGCGTCACCTCGCGCCGGGTGCTCACCAGGCGGAGTTCGACGCCGCGGGCCCGCGCGTGCAGGTGGGCCCGCCGCAGCAGGTCGAGCCCCGCCACGCTCAGGAAGCCGACGTCACCGAGGTTCGCGACGATGATCCGGACCTGGGCCGACAGGCGCGGCCACAGGACTTCTCCGAGGTGTTCGACGGTCTCGTCGTCGATCTCCCCCGCGGGTTCGACCACGATCGACTCGTCATCGGGGTGCGAGACCCGCACGCGGAACCGCGGCGACCCCGATTCCGGTCGCTGGTCGGCCTCGGTCGCGTTCTCGGTGGGGTCCGGGGTGCTCATGCTGCGCGCTCCACTGTGGTCTCGCCCCGGTCAGCGCGCAGCCTCCGCCCCGCGATGCGGATCCCTCGGCGGAGTTCTGCATCGCGAACGGATCAGCGACGCCGAACCGGCACCGTTCCTGATCCTGGGTGGCTGACTGCTCAACCAACGGCATCCTAACCACCGCGCCGATCCACCCCGCGGCGTACCCGCGCGATCGGTCAGGTCGGGAGGACCTTGCGGAGCCGGAGCGCGAGGTGGATTTCCAGCGTCCGCTCGGGTTTCCGCCAGGAATCGCCGAGCAGCCCGGTGATCCGGTCCAGTCGCTGCTCGACGGTGTCGACGTGCAGGTGCAGCGATGTCGCCGCCGCGGACGCACGGGACGAACCCCCCGCAGCACTTGGCGGACACCGCCTACGCCGCGTGGGTCGCGTTCGTCCGGGACGGCGGTCCGGGCTGGCGGCCCGTCGGCCACGGCACCGGGATGGTCTTCGACGAGGAGTGCCGGAAGACCGAGCTCCTCACGATCGAGCGGCGGATCGCCGCGGCCGTTCCCGAGGCGCGCGGCTGATCCGAGCAGCGGGGCGGAGGGCCCGCGTCACGCCGAGCCCGCGGGGGCCGCTGCGGGCCGCGCCGTGCGGACCTCGCGGCGCAGCAGCTTGCCGGTCGGACCCTTCGGCAGCTCCGCGGTGACCCAGACCTGGCGCGGGTACTTGTACGCGGCGACGCGGGCCTTCACGAACTCGCGGATCTCGTCCGCGGTCGCCGTCGTGCCCGGCTTGAGCGCGATCGCGGCGACCACCTCTTCGCCGAGCTCCGGGTGCGGCACCCCGACGACCGCGGCCTCGGCCACGGCCGGGTGCTCGTAGATGACCTCCTCGATCTCCCGCGGGTACACGTTGTAACCACCGCGGATGATCATGTCCTTCTTGCGGTCGACGATGGTGAAGTAGCCGTCCTCGTCGCGGACCGCGAGGTCCCCGGTGCGCAGCCAGCCGCCGATGATCGTCTCCGCGGTGGCCTCCGGGCGGCCCCAGTAGCCCTTCATCACGTTCGGGCCCTTGATCACGATCTCGCCGACCTCGCCGTCCGGGACGCCGCGCCCGCCGTCGTCGATGACGCGCAGCTGCACGTCCCGCACCGGCACACCGATCGAACCGGGCTTGCGCTCGAGGTGCGGGTGGTTGAAGCACGCCACCGGGGAGCTCTCGGACAGGCCGTAGCCCTCCAGGATGACGCAGCCGAAGGTCTCCTCGAAGGCGCGCAGCACCTCGACGGGCAGCGGCGCCCCGCCGCAGATGCAGGCGCGGACGGTGGTGAGGTCGGCGCCGCCCGCGGCGTGCAGCATCGCCGAGTACATCGTGGGCACCCCCTCGAAGACGGTGACCCGGTCCCGCTCGATCACCTGGAGCGCCTTGGCGCCGTCGAAGCGCGGGATCAGTGTCAGGCACGCACCGGCCTGCACCGCCGCGACGAGACCGCAGGTGAGCCCGAAGACGTGGAACAGCGGCAGGCAGCCCATCACCACGTCGTCCGGCCCGATCTCGATGAGCGTCTCGCGGGTCACCGCGGCGTTGCCGTCGATGTTCGCGTGGGTCAGTTCGGCGCCCTTCGGCTTGCCGGTGGTGCCGGAGGTGTAGAGCAGGACCGCGGTGTCGTCGGCGGCCCGCTCGACGATCTCCGGCACGCCTTCGAGATCGGTCCCGCGCAGGTCGACGACGACCACGTCGGCGCCGGTCCCGACGGCCCCGGCTCGCGCCTCGTCGGCGGCGTCCGGCGCGGCGAACAGGAACCGGGCGCCCGAGTCGGCCAGGTAGTACTCGATCTCCCCGCACTTGAGCAGCGGGTTCATCGGCACGACGACGCCGCCGGCGAGCAGGGTGCCGAACAGGTGCACCGGGTAGGAGGGCACGTTCGGCAGGATCAGGCCCACCCGGTCACCGGGCCGGAGCCCGTGCTCGGTCAACCAGCGCGCCACCCCGGCGGCCTCGGCCAGGAGCCGCTCGTAGGTCAGCACGGTGCCGTCGAGGCGCACCGCGTCGCGGTCTCCGTGCGCGCGCGCCGTGTCGAGCAGGCGTTGGGCGAGGTTCATGGTGGCCTGCCTCCTGTGGTGGGGTCCGAGGTAGGCATCACTATCTCGCCGCCGACCTGCCGAATCACCGGGACGGCGTCCAGTCGCGGCCGGACGTGTTTGTGGTCCGACGACAACGAGGCGGTAGCGTGCGAAAGATGGAAGCTGCACCGCTGATCGGCCGCATCGTTGATCGTGTGACGGTGGACCTGGAGGCCACGATCGATCGTTCGGTGGCGCGCACCTGGGACGAGGTGCCCGCCTACTCGGCCAGCCGGGACGAGAGCCTGCGGCCGGACCTGCGCGCCCACACCCGGTCGGTGTTCGACGCCGTGCTGCGCACGATGCGCTCCGGGCGCCGCGCCGGTCGCGACGACTTCCGCAGCTCCGTGGAGCAGGCCCGGCACCGGGTGCGGCAGGGGGTCGCGCTCGTGGACTTCATGCAGGGCTTCCGGATCGGGCAGGAGACGCTGTGGGAGGCCATCGTGGCCGCGGCGAAGGAGGACCCCGACACCCGGTTGGCGGCGCTGGACCTGGCGATCCACGTGATGAACGTGATCGAGGTGGGCAGTTCGGTGGCGGCCGAGACCTACATGGTCGCCCAGCAGATGGAGCTGGCCGACGACGACCTGCTCCGCCGGGACCTGGTGGAGGACCTGCTCGCCGCGCGCGAACTCATGCCCGGCCCGAAGGCGGACCTGGCCGCGGAGTGCGGGCTGGCGGCGGCCTCGTCGGTCGTGGTGGTCGTCGCGAAGCCCAGCACCGCGCTGCGCCCCGACCAGAGCCTGCGCGAGGTGGTCACGACGGTGCGCACCTCGATCGGTGCCGGCGGGCAGGGGATCGCGGTGCTGCGGCAGGACCACGTCGTGGGGATCACCCCGGTGCACGCGGACGGCGCGGACCTCATCAAGGGCCTCGATCGCGCTCACCGCAGCCTGCAGGGCCGCGGCATCCACCTCGGCGTCGGCGTCAGCACCGTCCACGACGGGCTCGCCGAGGTTCCTGCCGCGCGCCACGAAGCGGTGCTGGCCCGGAAGAGCCTGGCCGGTGAACCGGGCGTGCGGCGGCTCGCGGAGCTGTCCCCGCTGGACTACCTGCTGCTGCTCGACGACGCCACCGCGCGGCGGCTGATCACGCCGTCGATGCGCTCGTTCATCGAGGAGGACCTGGCCCAGTCGGGCGCGCTGATCGAGACGATCCGGCTGTACGCGGCGTGCGACCTCAACGCGAAGGCCGCCGCGGAACGGCTGCACGTGCACGTGAACACGGTGTACTACCGCTTGGAACGGATCTCCGAACGCACCGGCTGCGAGCTGCGCAGCTTCGCGGACTTCCAGGACCTGCTGGTGGCGGCGCGGCTGCTGGCCCCGGCCGAGTAGACCGGGGCGGGCAGCCGCGCCGCCGGGGGTGATCAGGCGGGCGGCGGCAGGACCAGCGCGTAGCCGCGCTTGGACCAGTCGCTGTCCTTGGCCTCCTGGATCGCCTTGACCTGCGTGTACTCGGCGAGGGCGTCGGGGCCGAGCTCGCGGCCGATGCCGCTCTGCTTGTAGCCGCCGAACGGGTTCATCGGGAACCCGGCGTGCCAGTCGTTGATCCACACCGTGCCGGCTTCCAGCTGGTCGGCGACTCGCGCGGCGCGCTCCGGCGAACCCCACACGCCCGCGGACAGGCCGTACTCGCTGTCGTTGGCGATGCGCACCGCGTCCGCGTCGTCGGAGTAGCCGATCACGACCAGCACCGGCCCGAAGACCTCTTCGCGGGCGATGCGCATGTCGTTGGTGACGTCGGTGTAGATGATCGGCGCCACCCACGCGCCGCGGTCGAACGGCGCCGCGTCGGGCAGCTCGCCGCGGTAGGCGATGGTGGCACCCTCCTCGGCGGCGATGCCCACGTACCGCTCCACCCGCTTCTTCTGGTCGTGCGAGGCGACCGGGCCCATGTCGGTGCCCGGGTCGAGCGGATCGCCGATCCGCACGTCCTGCACCCGGCGGACCAGCCGCTCGACGATCTCCGCCTTGCGGGACTCGGGCACCAGCAGCCGGGTGCCGGACTCGCAGACCTGCCCGGAGTACATCAGGAACGCGAACAGCGACCCGTCGATGGCGAGGTCCAGGTCGGCGTCGTCGAGCAGGATGTTCGGGCCCTTGCCGCCCAGCTCCAGGGTGACCTTCTTGAGGTTCTCCGCGGCCTTCCGCTGCACGAGCTTGCCGACCTCGGTGGACCCGGTGAAGCCGATCTTGCGCACGTCCGGGTGCCCCGCCAGCCGGTCGCCGACGGTCTCCCCGGGCCCGGTGATCACGTTGAGCACGCCCCGCGGCAGCCCGGCCTCCTCGGCGGACTTCGCCAGCTCCAGCAGGGTCAGCGGGGTGTTCTCGTCGCACTTGAGCACGAAGGTGTTGCCCGCGGCCAGCGCCGGGCCCAGCTTCCAGCCGGCGAGCACCAGCGGGAAGTTGAACGGCACGATCCCCGCGCACACCCCGATGGGCTCGCGGCGGATCACCGAGCGGGAGTCCTCGGTCTCCGGGGACATCGGGTTGGCCTGCTCGGGTTCGAATCCTCGTGCCATCGCGGCGAAAACCCGCAGGTTCGCGATGCCGAGTCCGATGTGGAACGCGCCGGCGGTGCGGATGGTGACGCCGTTCTCGCCGGTCGCCAGCTCGCTGAGCAGGTCGGCCTTGGCCTCCATGCTGTCGGCGATGCGGTCGAGGACGTCGGCCCGCTGTTCCGGGGTCATCCGGCGCCAGGTGCCCTCTTCGTGGGCGGCCTTGGCCGCGGCGACGGCGGCGTCCGCGTGCTCCACCCCGCCGAAGGCGACGCGGGCGGTGATCTCGTCGGTGGCGGGCGAGGTGATCTCGTACGTCTCCGGCGCATCGACCCAGGCCCCGTCGATGAACATCCGGTAGGTCGGTGCTTCGGTCATGCTGGTCTCCTGGTGGATCGTGGTGCTGGTGGTTCGGCGGCCTGCCTGTGGTTCAGCGGCCTGTGGATTGGCGGCTTGCGTCCTGTGGACCTGCGTCCTGTGGACTGGCGACCGGCGGCCTGCGGATCAGTCGCCTGCGGACTGCTTGACCAGGTCCGCGGCCTTTTCGGCGATCATGATCGTGGGGGCGTTGGTGTTGCCGCGGACGACCGTCGGCATCACCGAGGCGTCGGCGACGCGCAGCCCGTCGACGCCGAGGACCTTCAGCTCGTGGTCGACGACGTGGCCGATTCCGCAGGTCGAGGTGGGGTGGTAGAGGGTCTGGCCCACGCGGCGGGCGAAGTCGAGCAGCTCCTCGTCGGACGAGCCCTCCGGGACCACGTGGTCGCCGGTGATGACCTCCTTCATCGGCGCCTGCTCGGCGATGCGCAGCGCGGTGCGCAGCCCGGCGACGATGGCGGCCCGGTCTTCCTCGGTGGACAGGTAGTTGTGCTGGATGCGCGGCGCGACCTCGGGGTCCGGCGAGCGGAGGGTGAGGCTGCCGGTGCTGGTCGGCTTCAGCACGCACGGCCCGGCGGCGAGGCCCTGCGCGGTCTGGGCGCCGAGGCCCTCCTCCGCGAAGAAGCACGGCGTCGAGTGGAACTGCACGTCCGGCCCGGCCAGACCCTCGCGGGTCTCGAAGAACCCGCCCGCCTCACCGATGTTCGAGGTGAGCGGCCCGCGGCCTTCGGACTGCAGCAGCGCCGCGTTCTCCGGGCTCGCCGCCGTCATCAGCGTCTCGCGGTCGGTGAGGTAGTTCAGCATCACCATGTAGTGGTCCTGCAAGCGCTCCCCGACGGGGAGGTCGGCGAGCAGCGGGATGCCGAAGGCCGCCAGCTGCGCGGCCGGGCCGACTCCGGAGAGCAGCAGCAGCTGCGCCGAACCGTAGGCGCCCGCGCTGAGGATCACCTCGCGCGCCGCGCGCAGCTCCTCCACCCGGCCGTCGCGGCTGATCTCCACGCCGACGGCCCGGGAACCCTCGAAGAGCACCTTGCGGCTCAGCGCTCCGGTGATCACGGTCAGGTTGGGGCGCTCCGCGGCCGGGTGCAGGTAGGCGACGGCGGTGCTGCACCGCATGCCGCCGCGCTGGGTGACCTGGAAGCGGCCGACGCCGAGCTGATCGGGGCCGTTGAAGTCCTCGTTGTGCGCGTAGCCCGCCTCGACGGCCGCGTCGACCCAGGCGTCGCACAGCGGGTTCATCGACCGGCTCTCGGACACGGTGAGCGGGCCGTCGGCGCCGTGGTACTCGTCGCCGCCGCGGGCGTTGCCCTCGGCCTTTTTGAAGTAGGGGAGGACCTCGTCGTAGCTCCAGCCGGTGGCCCCGTCGGCCGCCCACTGGTCGTAGTCGGCGCGGTTGCCGCGGATGTAGATCATCGCGTTCATCGAGCTGGAACCGCCGAGCATCTTGCCGCGCGGCAGGTAGGCGCGGCGCCCGTTGAGCTCCGGTTCCGGCTCGGTGTCCAGGTCCCAGTCCCACCGGCTCTTGAACAGTGAGCTGAACGCCGCCGGGATGTGGATCTCGTCGGCCGTGTCCGCCGCTCCCGCTTCGACCAGCGCCACCGTCACATCGGGGTCCTCGGTCAACCGGGCGGCCAGCGCGCACCCCGCCGAACCGGCTCCGACAACGATGTAGTCGTACATGGCTTCCTCGCTCCCCGTTGAGTCGATCTGCTCGGGGACGAGTGTGACTACGGGCACAGCGCCAGGACTTTGGGTCAGCCTCCAGAGTTGCGCCGATCGGCCTGTAGCCAGGCCACAAGCCGGGTGGAACGGGCCGGATCGACCGTTTTGCGGGAGATCGACCGGGTTGGGCGAGTGCGCCGTGGCGTGGTCGGTGCCCGTGCCGGTGCCCGTGCCCGTGCCGGTGTCCGTGGTCGCGGTGTCGGCTCGGCGGCGTCCCTCGGGCGGGTCGCGCGCGCCGTCGGCGGGGCGTGGCGCTACCGATTCTGGTCGGTCCGTCGTCCGGTCGGCGTGCCGTCGCCCGCGGGGCTCGCCACCTGCCGCCTGCTACCTGCCGCCTGCTTCCCGCCGCCTGCCGCCTAGTCGTGCTGGTGGGCGATGCGGGCCAGCAGGTCGCGGCTGGCGGTGGCGACCGCGGGTTCCACGCCGAGCTCGGTGAGCATCTCCGCCGCGGCCGCCATCTCGGCGGTGCGGCGGACCGCGTGCCGGTGCGTGCCGCGCACCATCCTGTCCATTGTGGATTCTCCTGCTGCGGCGAGTTCGGCCGCGATGTTCTCGCGGAGCCACTGCTCGTGCCCCGCGGCGCGCGCGGCTTCCAGCGCTTCGACGACGGCGGCCGACATGCCCTTGAAGAAGACGCTGCGCAGGAGCTTCTGCGTCGCGGCCAGCCCGGCGCCTCCCTCCGCGACCGCCACCTGGGCGCCGAGCGGGTTGAGCACGTCCACGACCTGCCGCGCGGCGCGGCCGCAGGCGAGCATCGGGGTGCGCAGCCCCGTGCCGGGAACGGGAGCCATGATCGCCACGTCGGCGAAGGTGACGCCGTGGTGCTCGGCGAGGGAGTCGAGCTCGCGCTTGGTGGCGGGCGAAGCGGTGTTCAGGTCCGCCCACGCCGCGTGCGGGGCGACGGCGCCCGCTCCCGCACGCAGCGCTTCCCGCGCCGCCGCACTGCTGTTCGCGCTCAGCACCAGGTCCGCGCCGGTGGCGGCTTCGGCTTCCGAGGTGGTCTCGACGACCCCGTCCGGAGCGGCCACCGCCGGGTCGTAGCCGCGCACCGCGGCCCCCGCGACGAGCAGATCGCGGGCGAACGCGCCGCCCGCCTCGCCGAGTCCCAGCACCGCGATGGTCGGACGACGATCGTTCCCGGTCATGGCTGCCCCTCCGGCGAAGATGCGGAACTTCCCAGCCGCCACCGTAGACTGCGCACAATATTGGTGACAATCTCGGTGCGAATCGAGGAGGGCGGTGGAAACCGGTCAACCGTTCGCCGTGGCGTGCCGCGGCGCGGTCGTGCTGGGGAGTTCGCCGACCCGGCGATCGCGAGGCGGACGGCGATCGCCCTCGCCGCCGCGCTCCTGCGGACCCGGAACCCGGACCCGGACCGGTCGGCCGAACTCGCCCGCGGTGCCGATCGTGCCGTGGTCGCGGCCGGGATGCCGTGGGCTCGCATCGATGCGCCGGCGGTGCTCGCCGAGGCCGAGCCCGCGGCCGTCCCGGGAAACCCGCACCGCCGCCGTGCTGGTCGCGGCCGAGCTCGGCGACCCGCGCGAGTCGGCACGCCGGGCGCGGCTTGCCGAACTCGGTCCCCGAACTGCGCGGTGGGGCCTCGACGGCGGGCGGTTCCGGGGCTGTGCGTGGACGGGGCGGTCGGTGCGCGTCCTGCGCTCGTCGTGGAGAACCACGACGGCGCGGCCGGGTTCGGCCCTCGTGCTCCCCGCCGGTCGGCGAGGCCGGTCCCGCCGCCGAGCGGCGGGGCCGCAGGGTCAGAGGTCGACGACGACCTTGCCGTGCACGTGGCGTCCTGCCTGGAGTTCGACCGCGGCGCGGACCTGCTCGACCGGGAAGTGCGCCGCGATCGGCACCCGCAGCTCCTCCGCCGCGACGAGTTCGGCGATCTCGTCGAGGGCGCCGCGGGGTGCGGCGGCACCGTTCGCGGGCGTGATCCCGTCGAGCTGGGCGGCGATGGTGGTGATGCGCGCGTCGGGCACGCCGAGTTCGCGCGCGACGTGCGCCGTGTCCGTCCCGTGCAGGTCGACGGCCGCGGTGATGCCGTCGGGGGCGAGCGCGCGGACCCGGTCGGCCAGGCCGTCGCCGTAGGCGACCGGCTCGGCGCCCAGGGCGCGCAGCGCATCGGCCGAGGTCGCCGACCCCGTTCCGATCACCCGTGCGCCCGCTCGGCGGGCGAGCTGGACGGCGAACACGCCCACCCCGCCACCGGCTCCGCCGATGAGCACCGCGTCGCCCGGCCCGGGCTCGACGACGGCCAGCGCCGCGGCCGCGGTGCGGCCCGCGATGGCGAGGGTGGCGGCGGTGCGGTCGTCGACGCCGTCGGGGGTGCGGTGGGCTTCGCCGCCCACCGCGATGGTCCCCGCTTCGTCCACGACGACGTGGTCGGCGATCGAGCGGGACAGGGCGCCGCCGAACACCCGGTCTCCGACCGCGAAACCGCGCACGCCGGCGCCGACCTGATCCACGGTTCCGGCGAAGTCGGTGCCGAAACCGCACGGCAGGCTCAGGCCGAATCGCGCGGCGGTGTCGGCGTCGGAGGTCATGAACCAGTCCATCGGGTTCAGGCCGGCGGCGGTCACCCGCACGCGGATCCGGCCCGGTCCGGCCTGCGGCGCCGGTGTCCGGCGGACGCGCAGGTTCTCCGGCCCGCCGAACGATTCGAGCTGGACCGCGCGGCTCGTGTCCGCCGGAGTGGTGCTCGGTTCTGCCACGCTCGTCTCCCTGGTGGTTCGCGTCGCCGCACAAACGGACTACGCTTCGGTTAGCGGCGACCCTAACACAAGTGGAGCGTGTTCCGTTTTGGTTGATGCAGAGAACCGCGCACCGCGGGCGGATGCGGCCCGCAACCGGCAGCAGCTGCTGGACGTGGCGACCCGCTTGTTCGCCTCGGCGGCGAACGAGCCGTCGATGCGGGCGATCGCCGCCGAGGCCGGAGTCGGCATCGCGACGCTCTACCGGCACTTCCCCACCCGCGAATCGCTCGTCGAAGCGGTCTACGCCGACCAGGTCGCGCGGCTCACCACCGGCGCCCGCGAACTCCGCGCCCGGCTCGACCCACCCGCGGCGCTGCGGAGTTGGATGGACCTGTTCGGGGAGTGGATCGCGACCAAGAACGGGATGCTCGGCACCCTGCACACGATGGTCGAGTCGGGCGAGATCGCCCATGCCCGCACCCGGGCCGAACTGCTCGCGGCCATCGACGACATCCTCGAAACCGGTCGCGCGAGCGGGGAGCTCCGGAGCGACGTCCCGGCCGAGGACATCGCCGCCGCGCTCATCGGGATCTTCACCGTCTCCCGCTCGCCCGGGAACGAGGAGAGGGCGGCCCGTCTGCTGGACCTCCTGGTGGACGGGCTCCGGGTCCACGCCGAACCGGCGGCCGGGTGAGGCGCCGCCCGGCCCGAGGGGGCTCGGCGCCGCCCGGTGGCCGTCGCTCCACTGTGGACGGCGGCGGGTCGGCGCGGCCGAATCGCCCATCACGTGATCAGGGACACGTTCCGCGGGTGAATCCTGCGGCGGTACCCCGCGCCTCTCGTAGGCGGCTCCGGAAGTGGAGCGACGAGAACGCGGAGGGAACCACCATGTGCGATGCCACGTCCGCCGGTGCGGCGGAGGTCCACCGGATCAGGCCCCGCGAGTGCGCGGGAACCGCGGTCGACCCGATCCGGCTCGAACCGGTCGACGAAGTGCGGATCACCGTGCTGATGGACAACAGCTTCGACGCGCTGCTGCCGGAGAGCCCGGTGGTCCGGCGGGCCGCGGTGACCACCGGCCCCGTTCCGGTCCCGTCCTTCGAGGAGGTGGAGAGCCCGGTCGGGCTCAGGGCGGAGCACGGCTTCTCCGCGCTGGTCGCGGTGCGCCGGGGCGGGCACGAGTCGACCGTGCTGTTCGACGCGGGGATCTCGCCGGACGGCGTGGTGTGCAACGCCGACCGGCTCGAAGCGGATCTCGGCGGCGTGCAGGCGGTGGTGCTCAGCCACGGCCACCACGACCACACCGGCGGCCTGCTCGGCGTCCTCGAACGCCGCCGCGGCGACCTGCCGGTGCTGCTGCACCCCGAAGCGTGGACACCGCGGCGCCTGGAGGGACTGGTCGACCTCCCGCGGCTGAGCCGGCGCGCGCTGGAGCGCGAAGGCGTCGCCATCGTCGAGCGGCGCGACCCGTCGCTGCTGGTGGAGGGCATGATCCTGGTGACCGGCGAGGTCGACCGCACCACCGAGTACGAACGCGGCATGCCCGCCGCGCACCAGCGGTGGACGGGGGAGGCGTGGACCCACGATCCGCAGGTCGTCGACGACCAAGCGCTGGTGGTGCACCTCCGCGGCCGAGGGCTCGTGGTGCTGACCGGATGCGGCCATGCGGGCGCGGTCAACATCCTGCGGCACGCCCGGCGGCTCACCGCGGTCGACGACGTGCACGCCCTGATCGGCGGCCTGCACCTGAGCGGACCCGCGTTCGAACCGGTCATCGCCCCGACCGTGGCGGAACTGGTGCGGCTGCGCCCCGACGTGCTGCTGCCCGCGCACTGCACCGGCTGGCGCGCGAACCACGCGCTCGCCGCCGCTCTCCCCGACGCGTGGATCCCCAGCAGCAGCGGCAGCACCTGCGTGCTCCGGGCTGCTTGATTCCTCGGGGCTCGGCTCGTTCTGCGTAGCGACGCGGGTGGCGCAAGCTCAGCGTTCTCCTCGCTGCGGGATCGTTTTCACCGGTGGCTCGGCCACAGGAGAAAGCGCTGTCATCGCGCGGAGAAAGCTGAGAACCCGCGGCGGTGCCGGATGCTCAGGTGGTCGGCGGCTTCGCCGCTGAGAGGCGGTGCGGAGTCGAATTTCGGAGGTGGCGAAGTGGTGGATGATCGGTGGGTGTCGGGGCCTCCGGCTCTCTCGGTGTTGTCCGGTGAGGTCGTGGACGCCGCGCGGCGGGGGGATCCGGGGGCGTTGGCGGAGGTGATCGCCCGTGCCGACCCGGTGGTCAGCGGATGGCTCGAAGTCGTTGCGCCACGCGGGAAGACGCCGAGGACGCCGCGCAGGAAGCACTGCTCATCCTGCACCGGCGCCTCGGCGCACTGCGCACCGCGACGGCGCTGGGCGCGTGGCTGGCGCGCGTGGTCGGCCGCGAATGCCTGCGGCTCGCCCGCCGCACCCTCCGGGCGGCCCCGGCCGAAGGTCCTCCGGTAGGGGACCGCGCGGTGGAGGACGTCGTGCTCGGGCGGCACGGCGACCTGGCCGCCGCGCTGGCCGGATTGCCGGTGCAGGACAGGGAGATCCTGCTGCTGCGCGACGTCCTGGACCGGTCCGGCGACGACACCGCCGCCGAGCTCGGCCTCACCCGCGCCGCGATGAAGTCCCGCCTGCTCCGAGCCCGCGGCCGGCTGCGCCGGGCATTGCTCGGGTGAACCCGGCGGGCCGGGCCGACCGGTGCGCGGGCCGGCCGGAACCGGTCAGCGCGTGCCGAGCGCGGGCACGAACTCGGCTTCGATGAAGTCCTCCAGCGACGTCGGGGTGGTGGTGTCCGGCGTCCGGCGCTGGACCGCGCGCAGGTGACCGGTGTTCACGGCGTGCGGAACCTCGGTCATCATCGCGCGCACGCTGTCCGACACCCCCGCCGAGCGCAGCCGCTCGTCGAAGGCCTGCGTCGTGCAGCGCTCGTAGGTCACGGGATGTCCGATCGCGGTGGCGATCGCCCGGGCGACTTCGTGCATGGTCACGTCCCGCGCGCCGTGCAGTTCCCGGACGATCGGGGTGCCCGGGCGGGGCCGCAGCAGCTCCTCGGCCGCGGCCACGCCGACGTCGCTCGTGGTGATCATCGGGAGCGGGACGTCGGGGTCGAACGGTGCGGTGATCGTGCGGTGGGTCCGCACGGAGTCGACGTGGTCGAGGAAGTTCTCCAGGTAGTAGCCGGCGCGCAGGAACGTGAGGTGCACCCCGGGAACGGCCGAGAGGCGTTCCTCGAACCGGTGCAGCCCCGCGACCGGCCCGGTCCCGCTCGCGTGCTGCGCTCCCCAACTGCTGAGCGCGACGACGCGGGGCACCCCGGATTCCGCGACGGCCTCGGCGAGCGCGGCCGCCGCCCGGTCCTGGAACGCGGCGAAGTCCGGGTGGTCCGGCAGGTAGTTGGGCTGCAGGACGAGGTAGGCGGCCTCCGCGCCGTGCAGGGCGGCGGCCATCGCGGCCGGATCGGACTGGTCGGCCCGCCGGGGCTCGGCGCCGCGGCCGGTCAGGTCGGCGAGCCTGCTCGGGTCGCGGCCGACGACGCGCACGGCGTGGCCGTGGGCGAGCAGGTGCGATGCGGCCGCGCGGCCGGTGCGACCGCCGGCTCCGGTGATCACGTGCACGGTTCTTCCCCTATCGGTGGTGGTTTCCGCCCGCGGATTCGGTGCGGGCGGTGCGGTCGGCGAGATCCGCCGCGCGACGGCCGTGCGGTTCTCCTCCGGACAGGTGCGGGGGAGCACCGCCCCGGTAGGCGCGCCGGGTGGGAGCGAGCGGTGTCGTGGCGCCGCGATCCGCGGCGGAATCCGGCCGCGGCGCGGGAAGTTCCGGCCGAGTCGCGGATCGTGCGCGGCCGCGCGACGGTCCCGGTCGGCGGGCCCGGTCAGCAGGCCGCGACCGGTCGGTGCCCGGAAGACCACGCCGCCCCGGGCGCGCCTTCCCCCGTGGCGCGGTGGCGCGGCGGTGTCCGGCGTCGAACAGGGGCGCTCCGGGAGAGCACCCTGCGGCCTACCCCCGGTCGGCCGGTGCGGGGTCCGACAAGGTGGCGAACGACGCGAAGCTCAGCAGCGCTTCCTCGGTGGCGCGGTCGGCGGGGTGGTACGCCCAGATCCGGTGCCCGTCGCTGCCGGGGAGTTCCAGCACGTGCTGGTCGAACTCGACCGGGCCGACCAGCGGGTGCCGGAACCGCTTGCGGTCGAAGGACTTCTCGTGCACGTCGTGCCGTGCCCATGCGGTGCCGAACACCTCGCTGCGCACGGCGAGCTCGCCCACCAGGTGTTCCAACCGGACCGAGTCCGCGGCGGGCCCGGCGCTGGCGCGCAGCGCCGCGACCACGCAGACCGCCAGCGCCGGCCAGTCGGTGAAGAACTCCCGCGCCCCCGGCGACAGGAACACCATGCGCGCGTAGTTCCCCCGGTGCTCCAACCCCTCGTGCAGCACCTCGCCCAGCGCGTTGGCGGCGATGACGTCGAGCCGTCGGTTCACCACGATCGCGGGAACGGCCACCGAGTCGAGCAACGACCGGACCGCCCCGAGCCGGGCCGCGCCGATCCCGTCCGCATCCGGTCGAGCACCGGTTCCGGCGGCTCCGCTCGCCGTGATCTCCCGCAGGTACCGCGCCGAGGCGCGGTCCAGCAGCAGGGCCGCCGACAGCGCGTCCACCACCCTGGCCGACGGATGCCGTTCCCGGCCCTGCTCCAACCGCGTGTAGTAGTCCGTGCTGATCCCCGCGAGCAGCGCGACCTCGTCCCGCCGCAACCCCGCCACCTGCCGGCCGCCGCCCGGCACCAGGCCGTGCTGCTCCGGGCGCACCTGCCTGCGCCGAGCCCGGAGGAACTCGCCCACCGGGCTGTCCAGCGCTTTCGCCACCGCTGACTCCATGAGCCCACCGTAGGCAGCTCGCCGGGAGCACGGGTAGGAGAGCGGCACCCACCCCGGCGCCCGCCGCGCCCGTCCCCGCCGGGCCGGTCGGCTCACGGCTGGGTGCGGGTGATGACCAGCAGGCCGCGCACTCGTTGGTTCCCGATGCGTTGGTACAGGTGGTCCCGGCTCGCGTCGAAGGTCGCGAAGTCGCCGGGGCCGATCTCGGCGGTGGCGCCGACGGGACCGAGGCGGATGCGGCCGGAGTGCAGGTGCAGGTGTTCGTGCGTCCCGCGCGGGTGGCCGGGCGAGTGCTGCGCGGCCGCGCTGTGCAGCTGGAAGTCGTAGATCTCCGTCGAGGACCCTCGGTCGGCGGTGGTGTGCAGCAGCCAGGCTTCGACGGACTCGCCCACCACGCGCGTCCCCTCGCCATGGGGGACGACGCGTGGCGGTACGAGCGCGTCCGGTTCGGTGATGAGCTCGGCGAGGCCCGTGTCGAGAGCTGTGGCGAGCGCGTAGAGGGTGTCCAGGGTGGGGTTCCCGCCACCGGCCTCGAGCTGGGTCAGCGTCGCCCTCGACATGTCCGCGCGGCGCGCCAGCTCCACGACGGACAGGCCGTTCTGGCGGCGCACCCGGCGCAGGTTCTCCGCGAGCGGCTTTCGCACCTCACTCATGATGACCAGTATGACAGTCATGGTGACCATTGTGATAGACACTTGGTGGAAGCGGGAGGACGATCCGGCCGGTCGGCGGGACATCGACGCCCTCGATGATGGCGCGCCCACCGCACCGGACCGCGCCGCCGAGCGAGGAAGGGCACCACCATGACCGATGTCGAGCACCTGCCGGAGCGCAGCCGCATCGTGCAGCAGCACCTGATCGACGCGGGCCTGACCGCACGCGTGCGCGAGCTGCCCGACTCCACCCGCACCGCCGCCGAAGCGGCCGCGGCGCTCGGCTGCGAGGTCGGCGCGATCGCGAGCAGCCTGCTGTTCCAGGCCGACGAGGAGCCGTTGCTGGTGATGACCAGCGGGCGCCACCGCGTGGACCCGGGCGTCCTCGCCGATCAGCTCGGCGCGACGAGCATCGAGATGGCCACCGCGAAGCAGGTCCGCGCCGTCACCGGCCAGGCCATCGGCGGGGTCGCTCCGGTGGGACATCCGGCCCCGGTGCGCACGGTGCTCGACGAGGCGCTGGCCGAGCACGAGACCGTCTGGGCCGCCGCGGGAACCCCGAACACGGTCGTACCGCTGACCGTCGACCAGCTCAGCACGCTCACCGGCGGCCGCACGGTGCGAGTCGCGACGTACTGACCCCCGCCGCCGTGCGCCCGCGCGGACCGGCGGCCGCACCCGGACCGGGTCGGGATCCGGGCGGTTGCGCGGCCGCCGGACCGGGACGGCGGGGCCGGTGCGCCACTTCGATCAAGATCTGCGGACGCGGGTGCGGGCGTAGGCGAGCCCGGTCCCGCCCAGTGCTCTCGTGCGAATCCACGCGGCCTGCGTGCGGGGGACGGGGAGCAGGATCTGGTAGTCGCGCCGGCGGATCGAGTTCAACGAGTCGCGGGCGAGGGCGTGGTACCGCTGCGCGAACCACCGCGACGACGGGTGCACCGAACGCCACCAGTCCTCGGACTCGGTCAGCAGCCGGTCCACCCGCTCCGCCTGGCGGCGGGCGAGCAACCGCAACGGCCGCGTCGTGACCCCACTGGACACGGCGATAATGCGGGATGTCAGTGCTCCGAAAGGGTGGGAGCGGTCGGCGGAAAAACCGAACGTGGAGTCCGATTCACGTCGAAGTGCTGGGTGGAATCGGGTTTTCCGCCGTCGCCGGTTCCGGCCCCGGCGGGGCGTTCGGATGACGAGCAGGTGTTCTGCGGGCTCGCCCGGGAACTCGCCGCTGGGGAACTTTCCGATGGGTGCACCGTCCGCGGTGCGAGTGCGCGCCGCGGCGGGCCCGGCATCGGGCGTGGCCTGCGATGCCGGAGTCCGCTGCGCCCGCAGTGCCTGAGTGTCGACAGTGGACGATCGACCGACGTTCCACCTGGCCGGGTGCACACGGCCGATGCGCGGGCCCGTTCTCCGAAACGAGGGGCACCCCGCGGCGCCGACTACGCCACCTCCAGCAGCAGCGCGGCGAGCTCGACGGGCGTGGTGATCATGCAGTCGTGGCCGGTCGGCAGTTCCCGCACCCGCTCGCCGGCCGGGACGGGACGCCGGGTGATGCCCGCCGGTCGCCCGCCGACGCAGTGGATGTGCGTGCGCGGGATCGCGCGGGCGGAGGGGTCGTCCATCCGGACCGGTTCCTGCAAGCACCGCACCGGCTGGTCCGACAGCATCGAGCGCAACCAGGCGACGTCGTCGGGATCGGTGACTCCGAACAGGCCGAGCGGCGGCGGCTGCTCCGGCATCGGCGGAACCCGCCAGCCGTCCACGGCGACGTCGATGAGCTGCTCGGTGACCGGTTGGACGTCGACCGCGGTCTCGCCGTCCTCGGGGACCATCGCGTCGAGGAACACCAGGTGCGCGATCCGCTTCGGGACGCGGTGGGCGACACCCGAGACGACCATCCCGGCGTAGCTGTGCCCGACGAGCACGATGTCGTCGAGGTCCTCGCCTTCGATCAGGTCGGCGACGTCGTCGACGTGGGTGCCGAGCCCGACCTCGGGGCCCAGCAGGTGCACCTTGTCGCCGTAACCGGTCAGCGACGGCGCGAGCACCCGGTGCCCGGCCGACTCCAGCAGCGGGACCACCCGGTCCCAGCTCCGCCCGCTGTGCCAGGCGCCGTGCACCAGCAGAAATGTGGTCATGGTGCTGCGGTTCCTCCTCGTGCCTCGGTATTGTTCAGTAACCGAGAACATCGTCATCCCCACGACGCGCACCGGGCAATGCGGCACTTTTCAGTGCCCCGGTTCTCAGGAGGTAACCGTGCAGGACCCGTGCCGGACCCGCGAAGTCCTCGGCATCGTCGGCGACAAGTGGGCGCTGCTGATCGTGCGGATGCTCGAGGGCGGGCCGTTGCGCTTCACCGAGCTCAAGCGGGCCGTCGACGGCATCAGCCAGCGCATGCTCACCGTGACGCTGCGCGACCTCGAACGCGACGGAATCCTGACGCGCACCGTCCGCAACGTCATGCCGCCGCACGTCAGCTACGAGCTGACCACGATGGGCCGGACCTTGCGCGAGGCCACCGCACCGCTGCTCGAGTGGAGCATCGCGAACCTCCCGCACATCGACGCCGCCCGCACCGCGTACGACACCCGCGAAGTCCCCGGTCCCTGAAAGCGGCACCCACCGCACCTGGCCGGAGGTTCGCCGACCGGGGTGCGCGCCGGTCGGTCACGCCCGCGGCAGGTCGCGGGGGCGGGGCAGGGGCGTCGGGGAGGGGTGTGCCGGACGGCGGGACGCGGTGCGGTCGACGGCCGCCGGTGGCTCACCGGTGGGCGACCGGCAGGTCGTCGGGCAGGAAGTCGCTGCTGGTGGAACGCGGGTCGGCGGAGGCGCGGAGGACGGGGAAGACCTCGGCGCGCAGGTCCGCCTCGTAGGCGGCGATCTCCGCAAGCAGGTCGGAGTCGTCCTGGGCGGCTCGCTGCAGTGCGTTCGCCAGCGCCGCGGCGTCGCGCAGGGCGCTGTTGGCCCCGGCGCCGAAGGTCGGGGGCATGGCGTGGATGGCGTCGCCGAGCAGCGTCACCCTGCCGGTCGCCCAGGGTTCGGCCGGTTCCAGGTGGCGCAGGGATTGCCGGAGCAGGGTCTCCGGGTCGACGTGCTCGACGAGCTCGGCGAGCGCCGGGTGCCAGCCGGTCACCGCGGTGCGCATCGCGGCGTGGAGCCGTTCCGGGGTGGCGCGCCACAGGTCCGGGACCTCCGTTGCGAGCGGGCCGTTTCGCGGCAGGCCGAAGTTGACCATCAGGTACGGCTCGACCGGGTCGATGTCGGCGCCGGGGGCCAGCTCGGCCGCCGCTTCGGCGACCGGTCGGCGCGGCTGGTAGGCGCCATAGGCGAACGTGGTCCCGTCCGGTCCCGTCGCGATGGCGAAGCCGTCGAACAGCGCCGCGGGCAGCGCGGCGACCAGTTCGTCCGTGAGCGGCGCTCGCGATGCCACACCGCGCGCGCCGGTGTCGACGGTCGCCACGTGCGGGAGCAGCTGCCTGCGGACCGCCGAGCGGATGCCGTCCGCCGCGACGAGGACGTCGCCGGTGGCCGAGGAACCGTCGGTGAACAGCAGCCGCACGCGTTCCCCGTCGTCCTCGAAGCCGGTGACGGTGCGTCCGAAGTGGAGGACGTCGTCCAGCCCGACGCTCATGATCTGGCGCAGGGCGCGCCGGTCGACCGCCGTGTGCGGGCGTTCCGGGTCGTTGGCCGGGCCGATGTGCGGGCGGGTCCCCAGCTCGCGTGCCAGGTGGTCCAGCAGGACGAGGCGTTCGCGGCGGGGCTTCGCGCGCGAGGTCTGCACGTAGAGCTCGTAGAGGTGGTCCGGCAGGCACTGCCGCAGCGCGCCGCCACCCGCTGCGTTCATGTGCAGCCGGTAGCCGGACCGCACGATGCCGGGCGCGCTCTCGTACACCGCGCAGCTGATCCCGCGCCGACGCAGTCCCTGCGCCAGGCAGAGCCCTCCCATTCCGCCTCCGGCGATCAGGACGTGACACGGCGACACGGACTACCTCCTCGGCGTTCGGCGCGGAACGGGTGCGAGCCGGTGGCCGGATCTCCTTGCCGGACAACGACATCCGCGCTGATGTCCGTCATCCTGCGGCAGCCGGGACCATCGGGGAAGCCGAGATCGCCTATGTTGGTCATCGGGAACGCCGATGACCGGGCGAGGTGCGATGGGGCTGGATCTGAACCTGCTCGTCTCCCTGGACGCGCTGCTGCAAGAGCGCAGCGTCACCAGGGCGGCGCAACGGCTCGGGCTGAGCCAGCCGACGTTGAGCACCGCGCTGGCCCGGCTGCGGCGCCACTTCGGCGACGAGCTGCTCGCCAGGACCGGCAACGCCTACGAGCTGACCGCGCTGGGGGAACGGCTCGCCGAGCACACGACGCAGGCATTGATGTGGACCGACCGGGTCTTCCAGACCCGGCCGGAATTCGACCCGGAACGATCCGACCACGAGTTCACCCTGGTGGTCGCGGACTGCCACCTGCCGATCTTCGGCCGCGCCCTGGCCGACCTCGTCCGCGAGCGCGCGCCGCACGTGCGGCTGAAGTTCCAGCACAGCACCACCCACCTCGTCCAGCGGGCCTCCGAGCACCTGCGCACGGTCGACGGGATCGTGCTGCCGCAGGGCGTGCTGGTGAACTTCCCCTCCACGCACCTCTACCGGGACCGGTGGGTGTGCGTGGCCTCGTCCGGCACTGCCGCGGACGCCGTGGCCGCGGACTTCGCCGAGCGGACCTGGGTGGTGGCCTACCAGCCGCCGTTCTCCGCGCTGTCTCCCATGCCCAGCCTGCTCGCCGGTGGTTCGCGGCTCGACGTCGCGGTCATCACCGAGAACTTCCTGTCCGTCCCGCACCTCGTCGCGGGCACCGATCGGCTCGGCCTGGTGCCGGAGCGGATCGCCCGCCTGCAGTCGACCGCGGACGTCAGCGTCGTCGACCTGCCCTTCGAGCTCGGCTACCTGGTCGAGTCCTTGTGGTGGCATCCGATGCACGAACGCGACCCCGCGCACAGCTGGCTGCGGCACGTGGCCGCCGAAGCCGGGCGAGCCGTCGACGGGTGAGTCCGGGGCCCGTTCTTCACGGCGTGCCCGGGTGCTCGGTCCTCCGCGCGCCGCGGCGACGTGCGGTCGGTGCAGGTGCGCCGGCGCTACCGGCCGGGGTTCGTCCCTGGTCGTACCCACCCGATCTTCGGTGCGCAGCAGGACGATCCAGGCCAGAGCCCGGAGCGCTCGCCGATCGGGCAGCGCCGACCGGCCGGCACCTCAGCCGAGCGCGCTGATCCCGGTCGCCAGCCCCTCCCGGCCTGCCGCCCACGACGCCAGCAGGGCCAGGCCGTCCGCGGTCGGCGTGCCTTCGGATGCGGTGTAAACGTTCAGGAGCAGGCCGGGTTCGGCGGACAGCTCCGCGGACTCGACGTCCAGGTCGAGCCGGCCCACCACCGGGTGGTGCAGGCGCTTGCGCCCGGACCGGTGCAGCCGGACGTCCTGCGACGCCCACCGCTGCCGGAAGAGCTCGCTGCGCGTCGAGAGCTCACCGACCAGGCCGACCAGCTCCTCGTCGTGCGGGTTGCGGCCGGATTCCATGCGGAGCTTCGCGGCCACGTCGCGCGCGATCCGGTCGTAGTCGACGAAGAACTCCGCCGCCGCGGGGTCGAGGTACACGAACCGCGCCGTGTTCGCCGGTCGTCGGGTGTCGGCGAACACCGGCGCGTACAGCGCGCGGGCCTGCCGGTTCGCGGCCAGCACGTCGTAGCGGCCGTTGCAGATCCAGGCGGGCGCACCGGTGATGGCGGCGAGCACCTGGTGCAGCGCCGGACGCACCGTCGCGGCGGGTCGCCGGCGGCTCGGGCCGCCGCGAACCCTGGACCGCCGCGCGAGGTGGAACAGGTGATCCCGCTCGGCCTCGTCGAGTTGCAAGGCGGCGGCCAACCCGTCGAGCACCCCGTCGGAGGTTCCGGCGAGGCTGCCGCGTTCCAGGCGCACGTAGTAGTCGACCGACACCCCGGCCAGCAGCGCCACCTCCTCGCGGCGCAGACCCGCGACCCGGCGGTGGCCGCCGTAGGCGGGCAGTCCGGCCCGTTCGGGCGTGATCCGCGCACGGCGCGAGCTCAGGAACTCCTTGATCTCGGTGCGCAGGTCGAGCGTGGTCACCGCTTCACCCTAGGCCCTGCCCGCGGGCGGAGGGAGGTGCTGCCAGTACCCCGCACGCACGGCGTCGCGGCTGGCGACGGCCGGTGGTGTGTCCGGCCCCGAAGCAGGGGAGCAGGCTCTCGCCGCCCGAGATGGCCCGCAGGGCGGCGGCGAGTGCCCGGGGGCCAGGCCCCGCACGGACGCGGATCGGGTACGGGTGCTCCCGCGGGACCGCGGGACCGCGGACGTGCGCCCGAGGTCCCGCCTCCCGCTGTCCCGCGCCGACGTCTAGGTGCCCGATGCGGTCGTGGCGATGCCGCCGTCGACCGGGATGACGGCGCCCGTGAGGTAGGACCCGGCCCGGCTGGCGAGGAACACGGCGGTACCGGCCATGTCGTCGTCGTGGCCGAGCCTGCGCAGCGGGGCCTTCGCGGCGATCTCGTCGCCGATGGCCTCCAGCGTGGACGCCATCATCTGCGACGGGAACGGCCCCGGCGCTACCGCGTTCACCGTGACGTGCTGCGGGCCCAGTTCTCTGGCGAGCACCCGGGTGAGCTGGTGGAGTGCCGCTTTGCTGCCGGCGTACGAGTAGTTGGGCGACCCGGCGACGTGGATGGCGGCGATGCTGCCGATGTTGATGATCCGCGCGGGATCACCACCGGTGCCCGCCCGGCGGAGTGCGGGGAGCAGTGCCTGCACCAGCCAGAACGGCGCTTTGAGGTTGAGGTCGAGCACGGTGTCCCACGCCTCGTCCGGGAACGTCTCCAGCGGCTCGCGCCACATCGCTCCCGCGTTGTTGACGAGGACGTCCAGGCGTCCCGAGTCGGCTTCGACGAGATCGGCGAGGCGCCGGCACTCGTCGTGCCTGGACAGGTCGGCGGGGATCGCGCGAACGTCGCCGAACTCGGACAGCCGGTGCTGCGCCTCAGCGCACGCGTCCGCCTTGCGCGAGCTGATGACGACGCGGGCGCCCGCCTGCAGGAGGCCGCGCGCCACCATCATCCCGATGCCCCTGGTACCACCGGTGACGAGCGCGTGCTTCCCGCTCAGGTCGAAGAGGTCCGCGTGCGCGGTGAACTGGTCTTCCGCCATGGGTTTTCGTTCTTCCCGTCGTGGAGTCCTGCGTGGACGCGGACGCGCGTCCGCTGCAACCGGATCGAGCCGCCGCGCGTCCGCGGAGTGCCGCCGGGCTTGTGCTCGCGGCGACCGGGACGGGCTCGCGGGTGGCCGTCGTGGGCTCCTCCCGCTGGGCCGTCCCCGGCCCGGCTCGACCAGGTTGGCAAGGATTCCGGGCGCCGGGGAGAGCCTGTCGGCGCAGGTACCACGAGAACCCCCTTCGCCCGGTGCACCGACTCGCGCTGCCGCGATGGTCCGCCGATCGAGCTCCGCGGGACGGAGATGCGGATCGAGGATCTGCGCTTGCCGGTCGCGGGAATGCGGCGATGAGCCCGTGCGCGGTTCGGGCCCGAGACCGCTCGTGCTCTGAACCGTCGGTTGGGGCCGGGTGGGGAGAATTCGGGAGCCGGGCCCGAAAATGCGGCTACGAACGGGATTGCCGACCGCCGCCGTCGTCGGCGCGCTGAAGATCGAGCCGCCGCCGAAGGGCGGCACCGACCGCGAAACCCCGCCCGGGCCGCACGAGCAGCGGGCGGGGTGCGCGATCTGCTCCGGGCCACCGAGCCTGCCGATGGGCGTCGGCGGCGGCCGCACCGCCCGCGCCGCTCGGTGGTACCCGGCCGGTGGCGCCGCAGGTCCGGGTCAGCGGTGACTCCCCGGGCCCGCGGGCCGGTCGCAGGTGGTCAGGCCGGTTCTTCGGGTGCGACCTCGTACTCGGCGGAGGTGACGTGCCTGCCCCACGTGACGGGGTTCCCCGCGTCGTCGTTCTGCTGGATGGCGATGTGGACCATGAACCGGTTGGGGGCGGCGCCGTGCCAGTGGTTCTCGCCGGGTTCGAAGAAGACCCGGTCACCGGCGCGAATGGTTTCCACCGGTCCTCCCTCGCGTTGGCACCGCCCCACTCCTTCGGTGACGAAGACGGTCTGGCCGTGGGGGTGGGTGTGCCAGGCGGTGTGGGCTCCGGGGGTGAAGTGCACGGCCGCGGCGGCGAAGGTGGAGCTGCCTGCGGGCGCGGCGACCGGGTCGATGTAGACGTCGCCGGTGAACCAGTCGGCGGGGCCTTTCTGGGTGTCGAGGCTGCTGCTGCGGGTGATCTGCACTGCGTGCTCGTTTCCGTTCGTCGGTGCTGGTGCTCAGGGGGTGAGGAGGGTTTTGACGGCGCTGCGTCGATCCATGGCCTGGTAGCCCGCTGCGGCCTGCTCCAGCGGCAGCGTCAGGTCGAACACCTTGCCGGGGTCGATCTCGCGCCGCCAGACGAGGTCGACCAGACGGGGCAGGTACCGCCGCACCGGGGCCGGTCCGCCGTGCAGGTGGACGTGGGAGAAGAACAGTTCGTGGCCGGGCAGCGCGACGTCGTGGGCGACGCCGACGTAGCCCACGTGCCCGCCGGGCCGGGTGGAGCGGATGGCCTGCATCATCGATTCCTGGGTGCCGACGGCTTCGACGACGCTGTGCGCGCCGAGCCCACCGGTGAGCTCCGCGATCCGCGCGACGCCGTCGTCGCCGCGTTCTTCGACGACGTCGGTGGCGCCGAATTCGCGGGCGAGTTCCTGGCGGGAGGGGTGGCGGCTCATCGCGATGACGCGTTCGGCGCCGAGCCGCCGGGCGGCCAGGACCGCGAGCAGCCCCACGGCACCGTCCCCGACGACGGCGACGGTCTTGCCGGGCCCGGCCTCGGCCGCGACGGCCCCGAACCAGCCGGTGCCGAGCACGTCGGAGGCGGCCAGCAGCCCCGGGACCAGGTCCGCGGGCGGGTGTTCGGGGGTGGCCACGAGGGTGCCGTCGGCGAGCGGGATCCGCACCCGTTCGGCCTGGGTTCCGATCGCCCCCATCGCGACGCGCTGCGCGCAGGAGGGCTGGTAGCCGGACCGGCAGATCTCGCAGGTGCCGTCGGAGGCGAAGAACGAACCGACCACGAACTGGCCCGGCCGGATCGTGTTGACCGCGCTGCCGACCTCGTCGACGACGCCGACGTACTCGTGGCCCATCGGCGTCGGGCCGCTGACCTCCTCGATCCCTCGGTACGGCCACAGGTCCGAACCGCACACGCACACCGCCGAGGGGCGGATGATCGCGTCGGTCGGGTGCATGAGCACCGGGTCCTCCCGGTCCTCCACCCGCACATCGCCGGGGGCGTGCAGTACGACACCACGCATGGTCCTTCTCCTCCTCGTGCTTCCTGGGAACGCCGTCGCCGTGGGTTCAGCCGACCGGCGCCGGGGTGCGGACTTCGCCGCTGCGCCTGCGTGGCGCCCGGGCTGTGGCGAGCAGTCCGATCGGCAGCAGCGCCGACCCGGTCACCACCGCGCCGAGCGCGGCCGGGCCCGCCAGCCACCACGCGCTCGACAGCGTCGCCCCGGCCACGGCGGAACCGGCAGCGGTACCGAGGTTGAACGCGGCCGTCGCCATCGAGGAGGCGAGCGCCGATCCCTGCCCGGCGTGCCGCAGCACCTGCGCGATCAGGACCGGGTTCGCCCCGAGCCCGGACGCGCCGAGCAGCACCACCAGCACGACCACGACCACCGGGTGCGCCGGAGCGAGAGCCAGGACCGCCAGCTCGGCCGCGGTCAGCGCCACCGCCCCGGCCACGGTGGCCAGCGGACGCCGGTCACCGAGCCTGCCGCCGAGCGCCGTGCCCGCCAGCGCACCGACCCCGAACCCGGCCAGCACCACCGGCACCCAAGCGGCGGGGACACCCGCGCGGCCGGTCAGCAGCGGGCTGATGTAGCTGTAGGCACCGAGGAATCCGGCCTGGGCGAGCACGATCGCGCCCAGCACCACCCACGTGCGCCACGGGCGCACCGCGGACAGCTCCGCGCGCACCGGTGCGGGACGGTCCGCGTCGCCGGCGCGTTCGCGCGCGGCGGCGGGCGTGGACCGCAGCACCGCCGCGGCGGCCAGCAGGGCCAGCGCCGCCAGCAACCAGAACGGTCCTCGCCATCCGGTGAGCCGACCGGCGGCGGTCCCGAGCGGCACACCGGCTACGACGGCCAGGCTCAGGCCGCCCGACATGACCGCCAACGCCCGCGCGCTCGCGCCGGGACCGGCGGCCCCGGTGGCCACCACCGCGCCGACGGCCCAGAACGTCCCGGTCGCGAGCGCGGTGATCACCCGAGCGGTGGTCACCACGGCGAACGAACCGCTCAGCGCCGCCACGACGTGACCCGCGGCGAACACCAGCAGCGCCAGCACCAGCGTCGCCCGCTGCGGCAGCCGCAGCGTCGCCAGCGCCATCACCGGCGGGCCGATGATCATCCCGGCCGCGAACGCCGTGATCAGCGACCCGGCCCGGGCGATGTCCACCCCGAGGTCGGCCGCGGCCTCCGGCAGCAGGCCCGCGAGCATGAACTCGGTGGTGCCCATCAAGAAGATGCCCGCGGCGATCACGTGGACCAGCCCGGGCAACCGCGTGCGGCCGGTGGTGCCGCCTTGCGGATCGTTCAACGCCCCGTCCTCCCGGTGGCTCGTCGCCGGGCCCTCCCCGGCGCTCGACACCCATGCAACGCCGGGCGGAGCCGAGGTGGGAGGCGAAGTCCAGGGGGGTGCCGCCAGCACCCCCCTCGCAGCACCTGGCACCACCGCACCGGGGGTCGTAGCGTCGATGCCGTGAGCAAGGAGAACCAGGTGGAGATCGGCGCGTTCCTCGCGTCGCGGCGCGCGCGGATCACCCCGGACCAGGTCGGCCTGCCCGTGTACGACGCGACCAAGCGCCGCGTCCCCGGGCTGCGGCGGCAGGAGGTCGCGACCCTGGCGGGACTCTCGGTCGACTACTACACGCAGATCGAGCGGGGCAAGGTCAACACCGTCTCGGAGGGCGTGCTCGATGCCGTCGCCCGCGCCCTGCAGCTCGACGAGGCCGAACGCTCCCACCTGTTCGACCTGCACCGCAGCGTGATCACCGGGCCGCAGCGGTCGCGTCCCCGCCGCGCGAGGACCGTCCGGCCGATGGTGCAGCGCGTGCTCGACGCCATGGCGGTGCCCGCGTTCGTGCGCAACGCCCGCCAGGACCTGGTGTGCGCCAACCGGCTCGCCTACGCGTTCTACTCGCCGCTCTACCCGGATCCGCTGCACCCCGATCCGAGCAGGCCGGTGAACTTCGTCCGCTTCTGCTTCCTGGACCCGGCGGCCCGGCAGTTCTACCCCGACTGGGAGCTCATGGCCGACAGCGCGGTGAACCTGCTGCGCACCGACGCGGGCCGGGACCCCTACGACCGCGGCATCTCGGACCTCGTCGGTGAGCTGTCCACGCGCAGCGACGAGTTCCGCACCCGGTGGGCGAAGCACAACGTGCGCCTGCACCACACCGGCAGCAAGGACTTCCACCACCCCGTCGTGGGTGACGTGACGGTCACCTACGAGACGATGCCGCTGCCCGCCGACCCCGGTCTGGTCCTCACCGCCTACAGCCCGGAGCCCGGCACGCCGTCGGCCGACGCCATGACCTTGCTCGCCACCTGGGCCGCCACGCGGCTCACCGGCACGGCGGCCGCGGGCGACGAGCCCGCTTCCGGGCAGGTCGGCTCCCCGCCCTCGCGCGGTGAACGCTGACGGTCCTCCGCGCGGCCGTCGGGTCCGCGGCGTCGGGGCGGGGGAGGTCGTCGTCGTGGCCTCGCGGGCGGTTCACCGGAACCGCGCCCCGGTGAGGTGCTCGGTTCGGCACGGCTCCGCCGATCGCCGGAGTCGGCGGCGCACCGCGGACGGGGCTGGCGGTCCTCCGGCCGCGGGGACGAGTCCGGTCCGGCGACCGCGTTGCGGGTGCGCCGCGTTCGCCCGGTTCCACCGCTGCACCCGCAGGGACTGTCAGGGGAGTTCGGCGAACGCCTCGTCCAGGTCTCGCACCGCGCCCGTCGACGCGGAGGTGGCGAGCGCCGCGTACACCCGCAGCGCCTCGCTGATGGGCCGGACCCGCGCGGCCGGCCGGAAACCGCCCGGCCGCTCGCGCACCGCACCGCGCCGCCGGGCGAGCTCGGCGTCGGGCACGTCGACGGAGATCGCCCGCTCCGGGATGTCGATGGTGATCGGGTCGCCGTCGCGCACGAGGCCGATCACCCCGCCCGCGGCCGCTTCCGGGGACACGTGCCCGATCGAGAGCCCGGCGGAGCCCCCGGAGAACCGGCCGTCGGTGATCAAGGCGCAGGAGGTGTCCAGGCCGCGTCCTTTGAGGAATGACGTGGGTTGCAGCATCTCCTGCATCCCGGGGCCGCCGCGCGGGCCCTCGTACCGGACCACGAGGACGTCGCCGGGTTCGACCCGGTCGCCGAGGATGCCCTCGGTGCACTCCTCCTGGCTCTCGAACACCTTCGCCGGGCCGGTGAACCGCAGCATCGAGTCGGCGACCCCGGCGGTCTTGACCACGCACCCGTCGAGCGCCAGGTTCCCGGACAGCACCGCCAGCCCGCCGTCGGGCGAGTAGGCGTGCTCGGGCGAGCGGATGCAGCCCTTCTCCCGGTCGGTGTCGAGGTCCGGGTACCGCTGCGTCGAGCTGAACGGGGCGATCGTGCGCACTCCGCCCGGAGCGGCGCGGAAGAACCGGGCCTTGTCCGGCGCGGCCGCGGCCGACCGGACGTTCCACGCGTCGAGCTGCTCGCCCACCGTGGCGCCGCTGATGGTCGGCAGCGACCGGTCGATCAGCCCGGCCCCGTCCAGTTCGGCGAGGATGGCCTGGATTCCGCCCGCCCGGTGCACGTCCTGCACGTGGTAGTGGCTGCTCGGCGCGACCTTGCACAGGTTGGGCACCGAGCGGGACAGCTCGTCGATGTCCGCCAGCGCGAAGTCGACGCGGGCTTCGCGGGCGGCGGCCAGGATGTGCAGGATCGTGTTGGTGGACCCGCCCATCGCGAGGTCGAGGGCCATCGCGTTGCGGAAGCCGGTCCGGGAGGCGATCGAGCGCGGCAGCGCGGTCTCGTCGTCGTGGTCGTAGCAGCGCCGGACCAGCTCCATCGCGGTGCGGCCCGCGTCGGCGCAGAGGGCGCGCCGGTCGGCGTGCGTGGCCAG
Organism: Saccharopolyspora sp. NPDC047091; assembly: GCF_040643635.1. Classification (NCBI taxonomy): domain Bacteria; kingdom Bacillati; phylum Actinomycetota; class Actinomycetes; order Pseudonocardiales; family Pseudonocardiaceae; genus Saccharopolyspora; species Saccharopolyspora sp. NPDC047091. The sequence goes on along the minus strand of NZ_JBEYUS010000070.1, from coordinate 5,363 downwards.
CAGCGTCCCGTTGCCGGGCAGGCCCAGGCCCATCGCCTCGACCAGGCAGTTCATCGAGTTCGCGGTGAACATGCCCGAGCAGGAGCCACAGGTGGGGCACGCGTTGTCCTCGACCGCGGCCAGCTCCTCGTCGGACAGCCGCTGGTCGGCCGAGGCGGAGAACGCGCTGATCAGATCGAGGTCCTGGGTGCGCAGCCGTTCGGGGACCGAGGCCGGTGCGCGACCGGCCTCCATCGGGCCGCCGGAGACGAACACGGTCGGGATGTTCAGCCGCAGGGCCGCCATCAGCATCCCCGGCGTGATCTTGTCGCAGTTGGAGATGCACACCAGCGCGTCGGCGCAGTGGGCGTTCGTCATGTACTCGACGGAGTCGGCGATCAGCTCGCGGCTGGGCAGGGAGTACAGCATTCCGAGGTGGCCGTTGGCGATGCCGTCGTCGACGGCGATCGTGCTGAACTCGCGCGGCACGCCGCCGTGCTCGACCACCGCCTCGGCGACGACCTCGGCCACCTGGTTCAGGTGCACGTGCCCCGGCACGAACTGCGTGTAGCTGTTGGCGACGGCCACGATCGGCTTGCCGAGGTCACGCCGCGCCACTCCGGCCGCCATCAGCAGGGACCGCGCTCCGGACATGGATCGGACACCGGTGATCGTCGCTGATCGAAGTGCTCCCATCCCGTCAGCGTAGCAGTCAATTGGTCAGAATTGATCTGCTGGAAACAGCATTTGATTACCAGCGGGGGATCATGCTGAACGTATGATCGTCATGCCGGTGAACGGAGCCGCGGGATCAGCCGACCGGCCGGTCGAGCTCGTCCTCCGGCCGGCCCGCGGCGCCGACGCTGTCCAGCACGATCATGGCCTCGGTGTGGACCACGCCCTCGACGCCGCGCAACGTGCCCTGCAGGAGCTCCCGCAGGTGGAACGCGTCCCGGACGTAGCACTCGACGACCAGGTCCCACGATCCCGTCACCACCCAGACCGTGTGCACCTCGTCCAGGTGGGACAGCGCCTCCGCGCAGCTGTCGCTGTGCTGGTCGTCGTTGGTGCGCACCACCACCAGGGTGTGCATGTACCCGAGCCGGGCCAGGTCCACCTGCGCGTGGTAGCCGGTGATGACCTCCGCCGCCTCCAGCCGTGCGATCCGCTCGCCCACGGCTCCCGGCGAACGGTTCAGCTCCCGGGCGATCGCCCGCACGGACATCCGCGCGTCCGCGCGCAACAACTCCAGGACCGATCGGTCCAGCTCGTCGAGGACGACCGGGCCTGCCGCCGCCTGGTGGTCGACCGGGGCCGCGCGCACCTTCTCCGTCATCGAACGCTCCTCCGCTGCCGGTGTCGGATGACACTTGACGATGTTTCGGCGCGCACATCGTACGTCTGTTCCGCGTGGTCGCGGTGCTGTTCGCACCGCCGTGCGCCCCGCGATCGCACGACTTGCACGATTGACATGGATTACTGGACTGACCAGCATGCTGATGTCACCCAGATCCAGTGACCGGGGCCACCGCCGGGAAGTGCTGGAGCGAGAACCCGTGAGGTGCGGCCGGAGGGACGAGCGCGTCCGCCCGGCTGTCGCGCTGCGCCCGCGCCCGCTCCCTGCTGCGGCGGACCGGCCGACCAGGTCTTCCGCGCACCGACGACGGACTCCGGCCGACCGCCGAGCTCCGCCGTCGGGCGAGAACCACCGGAGCCACCAGCTCTTCGGTGCCGAGACGGAGGCAGAGATGGACCAGTGGACCGGCTGTCCGGAAACCGAGACGTCACCCCGACCCGAGGTCGACGTCGCCGACAGGATGCTCATCAGCCTGCTCCGGTCGAACGCCTGCGCCGATGTGGACGACCTGGCGAGCCGGGTCGGCCTGTCCCGGGCCCAGGTGCGCGTGCGGCTGCGGCGGCTGGAGCGCTCGGGGGTGGTGCGCGGCTACCACGCGCGGATCAGCGCCCGCGCCGCCGCCGAGGGCTGCGTGCTCGCCTTCGTGCGGTTCACCGGGGACGGACGTCCCACCGCGGGCGAGCTGAGCGGTCTCGCGGGGGTGCAGCGCGTGCACGCCTTGTCCTCCGGTTGGGACTACATGATCGAGGCGGCCGAGTCCTGCTTCGCCGCGTGCGGTGACGCGCTGCTCGGGCACCCGGCCGACATCGCGCTGGTTCCGGTGGCGCACGGTCGGCAGGGGGCGACGACCGGCACGACCGGCGGACCGTCGGCGCTGCCGCGGCTGACCCAGACGATCCGGTGACGGCGCGGACCAGGCGGCCCGTCCGGGCGGTGCGCCTGCGGGGCCGGGGCATCCGCGCAGGTCGACCTGTCTATGCTGCGCACGTCGGCGCCGCTTCGCGGGTCGGCGAACGCGGAGAAGCTGCTGTCACGCAACCGACTCGACGAGTGGAGTGCGAAGGTGCCCACCCCGAAGTTCGCTCCGGTCGCCCGGACGCGCGCGCACGAGGCGGTCAAGGCGCAGATCGAGGAGAAGATCCTCCAGGGACAGCTCCAGCCCGGCGACCGCCTGCCGTCGGAACGCGAGCTGTGCGCCCAGATGGGCGTGAGCCGGCCGACCGTCCGCGAGGCGATGCGCACGCTGGAGAGCGCGGGAGTCGTGGTCCTGCGCCCGAACGATCCCACCGGCGGCGCCATCGTCCGGATGCCCGACGGCGCCAACCTGGAGCGTTCGCTGCTCGACCTGGTGCGGTACTCCCAGCTCTCGCTCGGCGACCTGATCGGGTTCCGGATGCTGGTCGAGACGACCGCCTGCCACCTCGCCGCGCAACGCCGCGACGAGGCCCAGATCGACGGCATCGTCCGGGCCCAGCGGGCCGTCGAGACGACCGTCGAGAGCGGCACGAACGAGGAGTACATCGCCGCCGACATCGAGTTCCACGTCTCGGTCGCCCGCGCCTCGGGCAACCGGCTGCTGGAGCTGTCCACCAGCGCCGTGCGAGCGGCGATGGCCGGGCTGATCGGCGACGCCACTGTGAAGGGCGGTGCCGCCGTCAAGCACGACTTCGTCCGGCGGCACGGCGCCATCGTCGACGCGATCCGGCTCGGAGACCCCGACCTGGCCTCGTCGTGCGCCCGGCGGGACATCGTCGACTACTACCTGCCGCTGGTGGACGGCCGGGACGAGCCGACCTTGAGCGCGCTCGAGGCGTTCGTCGCGGCGGCCGCCTCGAACGCGCCCCCGACCGCGGTGTAGGGAACGCGCCCCGGCGCGGATCACCCCTCCGCGGCCCGCGAGGTGGTGCGCCGGTGCGCGCGGTCGGCGGTGCCTCGGCGGTGCGCCAGCAGCACGCAGGCCGAGGCCAGGACGCCCAGCACCAGCTGCAGGGTCCACGCGCGCCCGAAGGTTCCGGCCGACGGCTCGGAAGCCACGATCGCCACCAGCAGGGCCACTCCGACCGCACTGCCGATCTGGCGGCTCATGTTCAGCACCGCGCTGCCGGTCGTGGCGCGGTCGGGCGCGAGCGCACCGGCGGCGGCGAACAGGGGCGCCTGGGAGAGGCCGCCCGAGACGCCCATCAGCACCAGGCCGGGGAACATCGCCGACCAGTAGGCGGGGACGTCGGTGACGGTCAGCAGCCAGTACCCCGCCGCCGCGGACATCGTGAGGGTGCCGACGGCGGCGGGCAGCACGCGGCCGAACCTGCGACGGAGGGGACCCGCGTTCATCGCGAAGCCGACCGAGACGATCGGAGCCGCGGCGATGCCGATCCCGGCCTCCAGCACGCTGAAGTGCCACACCTGCTGGAGGAACAGCGCTCCGCCGAACAGGTAGACGGCGAATCCCGCGAACAGGCTGAACAGCGCGAACACGGCGGCGGTGAACTCCCGGTCGCGGAACAGCGCGGGTTCGACGACCGGTGCCGCCGCGGTGAAGCCGCGCCGCACCGTGACCGCGGCGAACACCGCCGCCGCGGCGAACAGCCCGATCGTCCACGGGCTGCCCCAGCCCCACTGCGGACCCTGGGTGGTGGCCAGGACCAGCGAGCTCACCGCGGCGAACAGGGTCGCGGTGGACACCACGTCCGGCAGGGGGCGACCGGCCGGTTCCCGGACCTCCGGCAGCAGCCGGACGCCGCCGACGAGCGTGAGGGCGCCGATCGGGAGGTTGATGAGGAAGATCCACCGCCAGTCCAGGCTGGCGAGCAGCCCCCCGAGCGGCGGCCCGGCCATGGCGGCCACACCCGCCACACCGGCCCACAACCCGACGACCAGGGCGTGCTGGCGCGGCGGGAAGCTGGGGTAGAGCAGGCCCAGCGACGGCGGCACGCTCATCGCCGCACCGACCGCCTGCACGGTCCTGGCGGCCACCAGCACCGGCAACGTGGGCGCGAACGAAGCCAGCGCGGAACCGGTCGTGAACACCGCGACCCCGGCCAGCAGCATCCGCTTCCGGCCGTGCAGGTCCGCCAGCCGCCCCGCGGGCACCAGCAGCGCGGCGAAGACGATGGCGTAGGCCGACAGCACCCAGGACATCGCCGCCGTCGACGCCCCGCCGAAGGACCGCCCGATGCCGTCCACGGCTACGTTGACGATGAAGAAGTCCAGCTGGGCCATGAACGCCACCGCGCTCAGCACCGCCATGATCAGCCAGCGGCGCGGTGCGCCGCGTTCGTCCGTCGCTTCCGGACTCGCGCGGCCGTCGCCGGAGGATTCAGCCCCGGTGTCCACGGACATCACCACCTTCGTCGATCCGAAATCCGAGCAACGGCGCGGAGAACCGGGCTGCCCGTGGGCGAAACCCTTCCGCTCCAAGGGAAAGAGCGAGATTGTTCCGCGATCGTGCCACGAAGGTCTGGAAGGCGTCGGCCCGCGTGCGGTAATTTCGCTCGGCCACGCGGTATATCTACCGTCGTACCGGCAGCGTTGCCGGGGCCGCCTGGCGTGGAGGAACGATGCTCTCGCGCATAGCAGCATTCAGTCAGCTGGTCGGTCGTTGGTTCCCGTTGATCGTGCTGGTGGCCGGTGCGGTCGCGCTGGTCTTCCCGAGCTTGTTCGCGGGGTGGACCTCGGTGGTGCCGTGGTTGCTGGCGGTGATCATGCTGGGGATGGGCATGACGTTGGAGCCGCGGGATTTCGCTTATGTGGCACGTCGTCCGGTGGCGTTCGCGATCGGGGTGGTCGCGCACTTCGTGATCATGCCGCTGCTCGCCTGGCTGTTGACGGTGGTGCTCCCGCTGAGCCCGGAGTTGGCGGTCGGGGTGATCCTGGTCGGTTGTGCGCCGAGCGGTACTTCGTCGAACGTGATGGTGTTCCTGGCGAAGGGGGACACGGCGCTGTCGGTGGCGATGAGCAGCGTGTCCACTCTGGTCGCGCCGATCGTGACGCCGTTCCTGGTGCTGTGGCTGGCGGGTAGCTACCTGCC
>NZ_JBEYUS010000069.1:0-36860 GCF_040643635.1 Saccharopolyspora sp. NPDC047091 | reverse complement strand
GGCTATCGAGGCGGATTCGGGGTGGTCGGGCAGGACCACGAGCAGCGGGCCGAGCGGGGAGCGCGCCGCCTCCGCCAGCACCTCGGTGATCGCCTCGGCGACCGGGCCGTCCGCCGGGCCGGGGGCGGCACCGGGCACCACCAGCAGGTCGGCCCGTTCGGGGTCGACGGTGGCGGTGGCGCGCAGGGCGACGCCGGGGACCCCGGACGGCACCTCACGCGGCCCGTCCGCCGCGGCGAACTCGGCGGTGATGCGGCCGCTCGCCGCGGCCGATCCGGCCAGCAGCGTTTCGTACGGGCCCAGGACGTCGAGCGGGTCGAAGCCGTCGAACAGGGCGAACTGCGCGTGCACGGGCGCTCCTCGGGTCAGGGTGCGGGGCGGTCGCTGCCGCGGAACCGACGGTAGGAGCGCGGGCCGCCCACTCGCCCGCGGCGAAAACGACAGCTTGTGCCGAATTCTGGCCAGAGCGCCCGACCTGGTGGTAGCAGTGGAGCCGTCCCCGCCGTCCCCGCCGTCCCCGCCGTCCCCGCCGTCCCCGCCGTCCCCGCCGCCGCCCTCCTCGTGAACAGGTCCCGCCATGCACCTCGTCGCCGTGCTCGCCCTCGATCCGGTCGTGCCGTTCGACCTGTCCATCCCGGTGGACACCTTCCGGTGGGTGCTGCTCGCCGACGGATCGCCCGGCTACCAGGTGCGGGTGTGCGCGGTGGACGGCGAGGTGAGCGCGGGACCGTTCTCGATCCGCGCGCCGTGGGGCCTGGACGGGCTGCGCGATGCGGACACCGTCGTCGTACCGGGGCAGTCCGTCGTGGACCGCCCCGTTCCGGAGGAGGCGCTGGCGGCGTTGCGGGAGGCGGCGGCGCGCGGGGCCCGGATCGCGTCCATCTGCACCGGAGCGTTCGTGCTCGCCGCCGCCGGGCTGCTCAACGGGCGGCGCGCCACCACGCACTGGGGCGGCACCGCCGAGCTCGCCCGCAGGTTCCCGGCGGTCGAGGTCGATCCGGACGTGCTCTACGTCGACGAAGGGGACGTGCTCACCTCGGCCGGGGCGGCCGCCGGGCTGGACCTGTGCCTGCACCTGATCCGGTGCGACCACGGTTCGGCGGTGGCGGCCGACGCGGCGCGGCTCGCGGTGATGCCGCTGGAGCGCGACGGCGGGCAGGCCCAGTTCATCGCGCACGAGCCACCGGCCCCCGACGGCGCCAGCGTCCAGCCGCTGCTGCACTGGCTGGAGGACAACCTGCACCTGCCGCTGACCTTGGCGGACATCGCCGGGCGCGCCGCGCTCAGCAGCCGCACCCTCAACCGGCGGTTCCGCGAGCAGACCGGCACCACCCCGCTGCAGTGGCTGCACCGGGCGCGGCTGCGGCGGGCGCAGCACCTGCTGGAGACCACCGGGCACCCGGTGGAGCGCATCGCCGAGCAGGTCGGGTTCACCTCGCCGACGACGTTCCGGGACCGGTTCAAGCGGCTGGTCGGGACCAGCCCCGCCCGCTACCGCCGCACCTTCCGCGGCGCTGCCTGACCCGGGAGCCGGGCGCGCCGTCGTCGGGCCACGGGGCGGTCACCTGGTGCGGGATGTGGCTGTCGGGGGTGTGGATTAGCGTTCCGGGTGCGATCAACTGGGGAAGGTGCGTGGGGCATGACGGCAACGGACGAGCGGGACGACCTGCTGGGGCTGCTGGGCGAGCAGCGGCACGCGCTGCTGATCACGGTGCGCGGGCTCAGCGACGCCGCCGCGGCGCGGCGCACCACCACGAGCGACCTCACCTTGGGCGGGCTGCTCAAGCACCTCGCCGCGGTGGAGCGGGAGTGGGCGCGGGTGCTGCGCTCGCGGCCCGACCCGGAGCAGCTGGGCGGGGCCGACCCGGACAGCCTGCGGATGGGGCCGGATGATGCGCTGGCCGACCTCATCGACGACTACCGGCAGGCCGCGGAGGACACCGACCGCGCGGCGGCCGACCTGCCCGACCTGGGCGTGGCGCTGCCGCTGCCCGCGGCGCCGTGGTTCCCGCCGGACGCGCAGTGGACCGCTCGCCGCGTGCTCGGGCACCTGCTGCGGGAGACCGCGCAGCACGGCGGGCACGCCGACCTGATCCGGGAGGCGATCGACGGCGCCAGCACCACCCGCCAGCTCGCCGCCGACTTCGGCATCGAGCGGAGCTAGCCGAGCGCGTCCAGCACGAACCGCGCCCGCTCCGCGACCGGTGCCAGGGGTAGTGCCACGAGCTCGTAGCCGTAGTCGGCGTAGGTGTCGGCGAGCACCTCGCAGGTGCGGCGTGCGAGCTCGGGGGACTGCCTGCGCTCGGCGTCGGTCCGGTAGATCGCCGGCCACGGCGGCGCGAGGAACACCGGGCCCGAGTACCGCAGGTCCCGAGCCGCGGCGTGCACGTGCGCGGGCACCGGGAGGCCTTCGACGCGCAGGTAACCGGCGATGTCCGGCAGGCCGCGGTCGAAGAACGTGACGCCATCCCGCGCGGCCCGGTGCTCGCGCAGCTCCCAGCACAGCATCAGTTCCGCGAACAGCGCCGGATCGACCCACGGCAGCCCGCCGCCGCCGATGGCGAGCTGGTCGCGGATCACGCCGCGACCGGCCTCCTCGGACCGGGCCCACCCGGCGGCGCCGAGCCGGTCGAGCAGCGTGCTCTTCCCGGAACCCGGGCCGCCGGTGACGACGACGCGGCGCGGTGCGGACATGCGGAGCCTCCTGGGCGGTGCGGGTGGGGTCGGCCCGGGACAGGAGCCGTCCGCGCGGAGCCGGGAGAACGCAGCGCGCGCGGCGCGGCTGCGTGCCGCCAGCATAGCGGCGCGCCCTTGACTTCGAGCGCGCTCGAACTCCTAGCGTTCGTTCCGGATCGGGCGGCACCGCCCGGCGGGCTCCACCGCCCTGCCCGCCGCGGGTGCCGCCCGGTCCACCGGAATTCCGCTGCGACCGAAGGGGTTCGAGATGGAGAACACGGTGCCGATCGCGACGTTCGACGAGTTCTACGCGGCGGGTGATCCGCCGTGGGTGATCGGGGAACCGCAGCCCGCGGTGGTGGAGCTGGAGCGCTCCGGTGGCTTCCGGGGCGCGGTGCTGGACCTCGGCTGCGGGACGGGGGAGCACACGATCCTGCTGGCCGGCCGCGGCTACGACGTGCTGGGCGCGGATTCGTCCCCGAACGCGCTGGAGCGGGCGCGGGCGAACGCCGCCCGGCGCGGTGTGGACGCGCGCTTCGAGCTCGCGGACGCGTTGCGGCTCCAGGAGAACCGGCGGTTCGACGTGGTGCTGGACAGCGCCCTGTTCCACGTGTTCGGCCCGGCGGACCGCAGCGCCTACGCCCGTTCGCTGCGCGCGGTGACCGAACCGGGTTCGGTGGTGCACGTGCTGGCGCTGGCCGACGTGGCGGAGAGCATCGGGCCGACGGTGCACCGGGACGACTTCGCCGCCGCGTTCACCGACGGCTGGGACGTCGAGGAGGTGCGCCCGGTGTCGTACCGCGGCATCGCCTCCGGGGACAACGCCCGCCGCCTGGACGTCGCCGACGGCGCGGTGGTCGATTCCGCCGCGCACCTGGCCCGGATCCGCCGCCGGTAGCGATCCATAGTGGACTGATCGCCGTTCGGGAGTGCAGCGGGACGGCCGGTCCAGGTCGGCGCGGAGGACGTCGCCCTCGTGCCGCAGGATCGCGCCGCCCGCCGGGGAACGCAGGAACTCCAGGAAGCTCGACACGAGCGAGCCGGGCCGCGGTTCCTCGTAGGTGCAGGCGAATTCGTTCTCCCAGCAGGGATGGGCGCCGTCGACGACGGTCTCCCGGGTGGCGGGCACGCCGTCGATGCGGACCGGCAGCACCCGGTCGTCGCCCTCGACCCGGCCCGCCGCGCAGCCGAGAGCGCCGGGCGTGCGGCGCACCGCGTCCAGCACCTGGCCGGTGTCGCCGCGTTCGCAGTGCACCACGTCCGGCGCCTCCTCGGGCCGGATTTCCGTGCAGTCGGCGGAGTTCCCCGGCGCCCATTCGTCTCCCGCGACGAGCAGGCGGCGTTCGAAGACCTTCCGGGTGCCGCACTGCCGATCGCGGCTCACCAGCCGCACCGGCAGCTCGGCGCCGTCCAGCTGCCGCCAGTCGGTGATCTCCCCCGGTACCGGCTCGGATGGCGCCGGTGCCGTCCTCGATGCCGCCGCCGACCTCCGGCGCGGCGTCCGATCCTGCTGCGCCCTCCGATCCTGTTGAGCCGTCCGATCCTGCTGCGCGGTCCAGCATCACCGGCACCTCGTAGTGCGCGCCGCGGTCGAGCGGCACCTCGGGCGGTTCGATGACGTCCCGGTCGACGCGCCGCCCGGAACCCGGCCCGAAGGACGGGCGCCGGAATTCGCCGCTGCACTCGGTGATCACCATGCCCGCGATGGTGCGGCGGAGAACCGCACCCGGATGCCGACCTCGTCGCCGACGAGCACCGCGTAGCCGGCGGGGCCGATGTCGGTGCCCCGTCTTCCCCGACGCGCGGCCGCACGAACGAGGGCGCGGTGCGCGCGGCGCCTTCGGTGGGACAGCTGGAGGGCTTGGAACCCGCCGGGGTCGAGCCCGCCGCGGTCGGGCTGCGCTGCGTCGGTGGCGGTGGTGTCCGGCTGCACCCGGTAGCCGAGCCGTGTGCGGCCGGCGGAAGCGAATTCGTAGCGCGCGAGCACGATCGGCACCACGAGGCCGAGCGCGGCCGACGCGGTCTCCCAGGACCGGTCGAAGCCGGGCGTGCCGGTTCCCGTCGCGCGGGGAAGTGCGCTTCCGCGGCCGAAGCCAGGGGCGGCCGGCGCGGCCGGGCCCGGGTGCGGCGATCGTTCGGGAACGGTTCACCGGGGGCGTTGACAGCGGTGGGGCCGATTCCTAATCTCATCTACAAGAGGAATCGCAGTCTACATATGAAGACGAGATGCGCATGGCTTCGGCTCCGCTCGGTACCTCACCACCCGACCCCGGTAGGTTCGCCGCCCACCTCCGCGAACGGATGGACACCGGCGTGCTGTCCTTCCCCCTCACCCCGTTCACCGCCGCCGGCGAACTCGACCTCGCCGCGCTCCGGACCTACCTCCGGGGCCAGGTCGACGCCGCGCCCGCCGCGTTCTTCATCGCCTGCGGCACCGGCGAGTTCTTCTCGCTGACGCAGGACGAGTACTCCGCCGTCGTGCGCACCGCGGTCGAGGCCGCCGCCGGGCGCATCCCGGTGCTCGCCGGCCTCGGCTACGGCTGGGCGCAGGCGCGGCAGTTCGCCGAACGCGCCGTCGACGCGGGCGCCGACGCCGGACTGCTGCTGCCGCACTACCTCGTCACGGCTCCGCAGGACGGCGTGGTCGAGCAGGTGCGCCGCGTCGCCGAGCACACCCCGCTGCCGCTGATCGCCTACCAGCGCGACCAGGTCCGGTTCGGTCCGGCGGCCGCCGCCCGGCTCGCCGAGATCCCCACGGTCATCGGCCTCAAGGACGGCCACAGCGACCTCGACGCGCTGCAGCGCCTCAAGCTCAGCACCCCGGCGGACTTCCTGTTCTTCAACGGTGCCGCCACCGCCGAGATGCAGGCCCGCGCGTACTCCGCCATCGGCATCACCGCCTACTCCTCCGCGGTGCACGCGTTCGCCCCGGAGATCGCGAAGGCCTTCTTCCGCGCGCTGCGCGGCGGGGACCGCGCACGAGTGGAGGAACTGCTGCGCGAGTTCTACTTCCCGCTCGTCGAACTCCGCGACCGCCGGGCCGGCTACGCCGTGGCACTGGTCAAGGCGGGCGCCCGGTTGCGCGGCCTGCCCGTCGGGCCGGTGCGCGCCCCGCTGGTCGATCCCGGATCCGCCGACCTCGCCGACCTCGAGAAGCTGATCGGGACGGGCCTCGCGCTCGTCGACCAGGACTGAGCAGGGAGACCCCATGCCCGAGAGCACCCGCATCGCCGAGGTCCGCGTCACCCCCATCCTGATCAGCGACCCGCCGCTGCTGAACGTGCAGGGCGTGCACCAGCCCTACACGCCGCGCACCATCGTCGAGGTCGTCACCGAGAACGGGGTGAGCGGCATCGGCGAGACCTACGGCGACACCGACTACCTCAAGATCGCCCAAGCCTTCGGCCCGGAGCTCGTCGGACGCCCGCTGACGGCCCGCAACGACCTGTTCGCCCGGGTCGCCGCCACGGCCGCCGAGGTCGACATCGCCCAGATCGACAACACCGTCGTCGCCGAAGGCCTCCGCGGCGCGCGCACCGAGGTGAAGCTGGTGCACAGCGTCGTGTCCGCGTTCGAAGTGGCGCTGCTCGACGCCCTCGGCCACGAGACCGGGTTACCCGTGCACGCGCTGCTCGGCGGCAAGGTCCGGGACCGCGTCGAGTACAGCGGCTACCTGTTCTACCGCTGGGCCGCGCACCCGCTGCCCGGCGAACCCGAGGACGACTGGGGCGCCGCGCTCGACCCGGCAGGCGTCGTCGCGCAGGCGCGGCGGTTCGCCGACCGGTACGGGTTCCGCTCCTTCAAGCTCAAGGGCGGCGCGTTCGCGCCGGAGCAGGAGATCGCCGCGATCCACGCGCTGCACGAAGCCTTCCCCGACGCGCCCCTGCGGCTCGACCCGAACGGCGCCTGGTCCGTCCAGACCAGCCTGGAGGTCGCCGCCGAGCTGGAAGGCGTCGCCGAGTACCTGGAGGACCCCACCGCGGGCACCGAGCAGATGGCGCAGGTCGCCGCCCGCACCAAGCTGCCGCTGGCCACCAACATGTGCGTCACCGCCCTCGACGAGGTGCCCGCCGCGTTCGCCGCCGACGCCGTGCAGGTCGTGCTCTCCGACCACCACTACTGGGGCGGGCTGCGCGCCACCCAGGACCTCGCCGCGATCTGCCGCACCTACGGCAAGCAGCTGTCCATGCACTCCAACACCCACCTGGGCATCAGCCTCGCCGCGATGACGCAGGTGGCCGCCACCATCCCCGACCTCGACCACGCCTGCGACACGCACCGGCCCTGGCAGACCGAGGACGTCATCACCGTCCCGCACACCTTCCGCGACGGCTGCGTCGAGGTCACCGACGCGCCAGGGCTGGGCGTCGAACTCGACCGGGAGTCGCTGCGGCGGCTGCACCGGCGCTGGCTCGACAGCGACGTGCGCGACCGGGACGACGCGGCGGCGATGCGGCGGGTCCACCCCGACTGGCAAGCCCCCGCTTTCCCGGTCTGGTGATGGTTTTCCGGCTCTCCCGTTGCGTTGGTGGGCCGGTGGCGTGCGTGGCCGTTCGGTCAGCGGCTTCGCCGCTGACAGGAATACGACAGGACCTGCCGTGCGAGTGTCGCGGTGGGCGGTGGTTCTTCCCTGCACTCGGAGGCGTCGATGGTGACGGTACCGACGGAGTCCACTTCGGACGATCCCGTGCTGCGCGGCGCGGTCGGCAAGTTCTTCCGGCGCGTGGTCCCGCTGCTGGTGGTCATGCTGGTCGTGAACCAGATGGATCGCACGAACATCGGGTTCGTGCGCCACGACCTCGAAGCCGATCTCGGCATCGGCGCTGCGGCCTACGGGCTCGGGGCGGGGCTGTTCTTCGTGGCCTACGCGCTGTTCGAAGTGCCCAGCAACGTGCTGCTGGAGCGCTTCGGCGCCCGCGTCTGGCTCACCCGCATCATGATCAGCTGGGGCGTGGTGGTGTTCGCGATGGCGTTCATCACCGACACCACCACCTTCTACGCGATGCGGTTCCTGCTCGGCGTCGCCGAGGCCGGGTTCTTCCCGGGCGTCCTGTACTACTTCACCCGCTGGTTGCCGGACCGGTACCGGGGGCGCGCCGTCGCGATCTTCCTGGGTGGTTCGGCGGGGGCCTACGTGGTCACCGGGCCGATCACCGGCGCGCTGCTGGAGCTCGACGGCGTCGCCGGGCTGGCCGGCTGGAAGTGGATGTTCCTGGCGCAGGGCGTGCTCTCGGTGCTGATCGGCGTCGCGGCGGCGTTCCTGCTCGTCTCCCGGATCGGCGACGCGAAGTGGCTGAGCACCGAGGAGAAGTCGGCGCTGGCCGCGGCCGTCGCCGCCGACGACGCGCACCGGGCGGCGGCGGGGGAGCGGGTGTCGAAGACCCGCCTGCTGCTGAACCCGCAGGTGCTGCTGCTGTGCTTCATCTTCTTCGCCGTCTCGTTGACCGGGTACACGATCACGTTCTGGCTGCCGAGCCTGGTCGACGGCATCGCCGGGCTGCCCGACTTCGGCGTCGGCCTGGTCAGCGCGGTGCCGTGGGCGTGCGCGATCGCCGCGATGTACCTGATGGGCCGGTTCACCGACCGCACCGGCGTCCGCCGGCCGTACGTCTCGGTGGCACTGGTGGTGGCCGCGATCGGCACCTTCCTGGCCACGCTCGGCACCCCGTGGTTCGGGGTGGCGGCGATGTGCGTGGCCGCGGTCGGGTTCAAGTGCTCGGCGTCGATCTTCTGGCCCATCGCGCAGCAGGGGCTGGAGGCCAAGATCGTCGCGCCGGGCATCGCGCTGGTGAACTCGCTGGGCAACCTCGGCGGTTTCGTCGCCCCCACCGCGATCGGCTTCCTGGAGGAGACCACCGGCTCCACCACTTATGGGCTCTACGGGCTGTCGGTGGCCTCGCTGCTCGCCGCCGCGCTCGCCACCCTGATCGGCGGGCGCCGCGCCGCCCGTTGACCCGAACCCCGGGCGTCCTCGCGCCGGACGCCCGGGGCGCGGGGCCTTCGACGGGCCGCCGAGCGCCCGGTGTGTACCGTGTTGCTCAGCGGAAAAGGCATGGTGGCCGGGGGTTTTCCGGTCGCGGGAGCGCGAGATGAGTGGCATGGCGGACGGGCAGCGGGGCGTGCGGGACGTCAAATCGGCGGCCCGGACGGTGGAGGTCCTGGAAGTGCTGGGCGGCCTCGACGGCGAACCGGTGAACCTCCGCGACCTGGCCGAGCGCACCCAGGTGCCGCGCAGCAGCCTCTACGCCCTGCTGCAGACGCTGGTCGCCCGCGGCTGGGTGCGCACCGACGCCACCGGCTCGCTGTACGGGATCGGGGTGCGGGCGCTGCTGGTCGGCACCTCCTACATCGACGGTGACCTGCGGGTCGCCGAGATCACGCCGCACCTGGACGAGCTGGTCGCCGACCTCGGCGAGACCGTGCACCTCGCGCGGCTCGACGGTGCCGACGTGGTGTATCTGCTGACCCGCGAGTCCAAGCACCACCTGCGCCCGTTCAGCCGGGTCGGCCGCCGGTTGCCCGCCAGCGCCACCGCGCTGGGCAAGGCGCTGCTGGCCGAGCGCCCGGACGCCGAAGTCGAGGCGCTGCTGCCGGATCCGCTGCCGCGGTTCACCGATTCGACGCTGGACCGCGCCGGCCTGCGCCGGGACCTGGCCGCCACCCGCGACCGCGGCTACGCCGTGGAGGTCGAGGAGAGCAACGTGGGCGTGCATTGCATCGGCGTCGCGCTGCGCTACGACAACCCGGTGCAGGACGCGATCAGCTGCTCGGTGCCGACCGCCCGGCTCACCCCGGAGTTCGAGCAGCGCGCGGTGCAGCGGATGCTGCGGGCCCGCGACGAGATCGAACGCGCCGCGCTGCGCTGGCCCACCTCGCAGGTGTCCTGGCGCTGACGCCGTCCACAGTGGAGTGATCACGACTCCGCCGAAGGAGCGCACCGGGTTCCGCCGAGCGGCTCTTGCGGGCCGGGCCCGCGCCTCGCCACGCTCGGGAGCGGGAGCTCGACCAGGGGACCGGGCTCGAGGGGAGAGTTCGATGGGGCGGAACGGGCGGAACGACGCGGACCGGACCGGCACCGATCCGGTCACGACCGGAGTCGGGGCGGAGGCGTCCTGGATCGCGGTCCCGCCGCGCGCTCCCGACGAGTCCGGCGGCCCGCGGATCGACCCCGGGTTCTCGCTCGAATCGATCCCCGGAGTGGACGTGAAGCACGCCAACGCGGCCCGCATGTACGACTACGCCCTCAACGGCGACCACAACTTCAAGATCGACCGCGAGGTCGCCGACCAGGTGTTCGCGGTGATGCCCAGCGGCCCCGCCGTCGCCCGCGCCAACCGCGCCTTCCTGCGCCGCGCCGTGGAGTTCTGCGTCGACGAGGGCATCGACCAGTTCCTCGACCTCGGCTCCGGCATCCCCACCCGCGGGAACACGCACGAGATCGCGCAGGCCCGGAACCCCGAGGCCCGCGTGGTGTACGTGGACAACGAGCCCGTCGCCGCCGCGCACACCCGCCAGCTGCTGCGCGGCAACGAGCACGCCGCGATGGTGCAGGCCGACGTGCGGGACCCGCGGACGGTGCTCGCGGCGGAACCGACCCGGCGGCTGCTGGACTTCGACCGGCCGGTGGCCGTGCTCATGGTCGCGGTGCTGCACTACGTCAGCGACGCGGACGGCATCACCGAGGTGCTGCGGGCCTACCGGGAGCACTGCTCGCGCGGCAGTTTCCTGGTCGTCTCGCACACCACCCAGGACCACCAGCCCGACGCCTCCCGGGAACTGCGCGAGGTGCTGGCCGCCTCCGGCACCGAGGTCACCCACCGCGATCGCGCGGCGGTGCGCGCCGTGTTCGACGGCTGGCGACTGGTGGAGCCCGGCGTGGTGTGGACCCCGCAGTGGCACGGCCCGCCGCCCGCGCCCGGCGATCCGGCGCCGGAGGCGTCCGAAACGTGGTGCGGAGTCGCCGAACTCCGCTGAGCCCGGTGCGAATGAGTCCTCTGTGGAGTGTTGCGGGACGCAGATTTCCCATCATGTGGGCGTCTTCCGGCGCGCACGTCCCGCGGCATGACATATGTCATCGCCCGCGGAGGTGCTCGTCCGCCGTCCGGTCGACTATCGTCTGATCCGCATGGCGGCGCCCGCGAGCACGACCGGCGGGCGCCCCGACCGGCGTCCCCCGCCCCTCCCTCGTGCGGCCGGACGCGTTCTGCCGAAGATCGGAGTGGGCACCGATGAGCCGCGCGCACCGCGCCGGGCGACGGGGAACCGCCCCCGTCCGCCGATCGGACCCGACGTGACCGGAGTGCTCACCGGGTTCGCCGTGATCGGCGCCATCATCGCCGTCGGCTACCTGGTGGCGCTGCGCGGCTCGCTCGGCGACCACGGCCAGGAGGTGCTGAGCAGGCTGGCGTTCTCCATCGGCACCCCGGCGTTGCTGTTCACCACCCTCGCCCGCGCCGACCTGTCCGTCATCGTCTCGCTGCCGCTGCTGATCACCGCGCTGAGCACCTTCGTCGCCGCCGGGCTGTTCGTCGCCGCCGGGGTGGTCCGCGGCTGGGGCGTCGGGCGCACCACCATCGGCGCGCTGTGCTCCAGCTACGTCAACTCCGGCAACCTCGGCATTCCGATCGCGGTGTACGTGCTCGGCGACGCCTCGCTGGTCGCGCCCGTGCTGCTGCTGCAGCAGCTCGTCGTCACCCCGATCGCGCTCGCCGTGCTGGACCTCTCGCGGCCCGGCGCGCACAGCTCCTGGACGGCGCGGCTCACCACGCCGTTCCGCAACCCCGTGGTGCTCGGCTCGCTCAGCGGCGTCGCCGTCGCCGCCACCGGGCTGCACGTCCCCGACGCCGTGTTCGACCCGATCAACCTGCTCGGCGGGATGGCCGTGCCCGGCGTGCTGCTGGCGTTCGGCATCTCGCTGCGCGGCGCCAGCCTGCCCGGCCGCAGCCCGGAGAAGCGCGTGGTGTTCTTCTCCGTCGCGCTGAAGTCCGTGGTGCAGCCGCTGGTCGCCTGGGCGCTCGGCCGGTTCGTCTTCGACCTGCCGGACGCGCAGCTGTTCGCCGTCGTCGTCACCTCGGCGCTGCCCGCCGCGCAGAACCTGTTCACCTACGCGGCCCGCTACGAGACCTCGGTGGTGCTGGCCCGGGAATCGGTGCTGCTGTCCACCATCCTCGCCGCGCCCGTCATCGGAGTCGTCGCGCTGCTGCTCGGCTGAACTCCGCTTCGCTTGCGAGGTGGGTCGAGTGGCGGAACCTCGGCGGCTTCCTCGCTGCGGGATCGATTTCCGATGCATGTCCGGCGACATCGCTGTCCTCGTGAGGAAGCCGCTGCGAACCCGCGGGTGGTCATGTCGCCCGGGTGGTCGGCAGCTCAGCGGCTTCGCCGCTGACCGGAAACGACCAACGACCCGCCGGGCAGGTTCATGGACAGGACCGCTGAGGTTCCGCCACCGGAGTGCTCCGCGACAGGAGCGGGAAGATCACCGCAGAGTGGTCGTCCGGACGAAGCTCAACGTCTGCGGCCAGGAGTGCAGGTAGGCCTCGGCGTTCACCGGGTTCTCCTGGCGGGCGCGGGCGCTGAAGCCGTGCTCGGCACCCGGATAGGTGTGCACGATGCTCGCGCCCCGCTCGCGGCCGGTCAGCGCCGCGTTGAGCGCGTCGAAGCTCTCCCGCGGCACCAGGTCGTCCGCGCCCGGGTAGTGCATCATCACCGGCGCCTCGATGCGCGCGGCGTGCTCGGCGGCGTCCAGCGCGTGGTTCGGCGCGGGCGGGATCGGCACCGTCGGGTGGTAGGCCACCACGTTCGCGAGCCGCCGGTCCCGCGCCCCGAGCAGCAGCGCGAACCGGCCGCCGAGGCACCAGCCGATCACCCCGACCCGCTGCGCGCCGAGTTCGTTGAACAGGTGCGAGAGCAGCCGCTGCTGCTCGGCGAGCGCCTTCTCGTCGTCCAGCTCGCCCATCAGCCGCACCAGTTCGTCGCGCTCGGTGTCGTCGGCGCTCGGCCCGTCCCACGGGTCCCAGGACAGCGCGGTGACCCCGGCCGCGGCCAGGTCGGCGGCGAACTCGCGCACCTGCTCGCCGATGCCGGTGAGCATCGGCAGCAGCAGCATCGCGCCGCCCGCGTCCACCTCCGGTCGCGCCAGGTAGGCGCGCGACCGCCCGACGGATACGTACTCCCCGGTGC
This sequence comes from Saccharopolyspora sp. NPDC047091, assembly GCF_040643635.1. Lineage (NCBI taxonomy): Bacteria > Bacillati > Actinomycetota > Actinomycetes > Pseudonocardiales > Pseudonocardiaceae > Saccharopolyspora > Saccharopolyspora sp. NPDC047091. The sequence continues at coordinate 24,005 of NZ_JBEYUS010000069.1, read as the reverse complement.
TCTCCTCAGCCATGCGCCCACCCTAACCACTTGTCCCGCTTCTTCTGCTGCGTAGTGCTCGGGTGGCGGAACCTCAGCTGCTTCCTCGCTGCGGGATCGTTTTCACCGGTGGCTCCGCCGCAGGCGACAACGCCGTCCTCGCGAGGAAGCAGCTGAGAACCCGCTGCGGTGCCGGGTGCGTGCGTGGTCGCTGCTCAGCGGCTTCCCGCTGACAGGAGACCGACACGACCCGCCGGGCAAGTCCAGCGACAAGCAGTGAACCGCGTGGTTCCCGACTCCCGGTTCGAGCGGGGTGGCGGAGTCCCGGTCGCTCGCTGCGGGTCCGTTCACCGGTGGCGTCCGCCGGGCGAGGGAGCGCCGTGGTCGCGGCGGGGAATCCGCGGCGCCGGTTGCCCGGGTGGTCGCCGCCGGCGAGCGGACGACAGGACCCGGTGCGCAGGGCCGGCGGTCGTGGCGGAACCGGTGGGCGGGCCGGCGGTGGGGTGATCCACGATGGGCGGGCAGCATCCGAACGGGAGGACGACGCGTCGTGGCACCTGAACCGCTCCGGTACGAAATCGACTCCGGGATCGCCCTGCTGACCGTGGACGACCCGCCGATGAACCTGGTGACCCTGGAGCTGACCCGGGCCCTCGACGCCGCGCTGGACGCGGTGGAACGGGACGGGGCGCGCGCCGTGATCCTCACCGGAGCGGGGGAGCGGGCGTTCTGCGCCGGTTCGGACATCGGCGAGTTCCCCGACCTGATGCACCCCGGCGCGGTCGTGGAGCGGAAGCTGCGCAGGCAGAACGAGGTGTTCACCCGGCTGGAACGGCTGCCGGTGCCGACGATCGCCGCGCTCGGCGGACTCGCCTACGGCGGTGGCCTGGAGCTCGCGGTCTGCTGCGACCTGATCATCGCGGAACCGCAGGTGCGGCTGGGCCTGCCGGAGATCAAGCTCGGCCTGTTCCCCGGCAGCGGCGGCACCTACCGGGTGACGCGGCGGATCGGGCGGGCGCGGGCGAAGCAGCTGATGTTCTTCGGCGACCCCGTCGACGCGGACACCGCGCTGTCCTGGGGACTGCTCGACGAGGTGGTGGAGCGCGGCGGGGCGCTCGCGGCGGCGCGGGAGCGGGCGGCGGTCCTGGTGCGGCGGCCGCGGAACTCGCTGCGACTGGTGAAGTCGCTGATCGACGCCACCGCGGGCGAACCGGACGAGGAGGTGTTGCGGCGCTCGCTGGCCGCCAGCGACGAGGCGTTCACCTCCGCGGAGGCGCGCGAGGGCGTCCGCGCCTTCTTCGCGAAGGAGACCCCCGACTTCGGCGAGTAGCCACCGCGGGCGCCGCGATGCGACCACCCGGCGGCTGCGGGACGGTGGACCGGCAGCGGGGGAGGGCGCGCATGACCGAGACCTACCGGATCGTGGCCGGAGTGGACGGCTCCGCGCCGTCCCGCGCCGCGCTGCGCTGGGCGCTGTGGCACGCGGACCTCGCGGGCGGCGCGATCACCGCGCTGATGGCCTGGGACCTCTCGCCCATCTACGGCTGGGCGCCGGACGACGCCGGGCACCGCACCGCGCGGACCCTGCAGGACGTGGTGCACGAGGTGGCCGGGGACTCCCGGGTGCCCGTGGAGCGCGTCGTGGTGCAGGGCGGCCCGGCGAAGGCGCTGCTCGACGCGGCCGCGGACGCGGACCTGCTGGTCGTCGGGAGCCGCGGGCACGGCGGGTTCACCGGTGCGCTGCTCGGCTCGGTCGGCCAGCACTGCGTGCAGCACGCGCGCTGCCCCGTCGTGGTGGTCCGCGAGCACCGGTGATCGCTCGTGCTGAGCGGTTGAGCGGCTGAGCCGCCTGTCCACCGCGGTGACGGTGATCGCATTCCCAACCTGTTGGATTGGGTTTACACCCCGGCGGCGCCCTGGCTAGCGTTCGGGCATGCCGCAGCGGCCGATGCTCACCACCCGGGGTCATGTGGACCTGTCGCGGGTGGCGTCGGCGCTCTGTCCGCGCTGACCCGGCCCTTCCCCTCCCGGTTCCACCGGTTCTCCCGCCCTGCGCGGACGAATGCTGCTCACCTCGTGCCCGGCCGCCGCGCGGCCGCGCCCCTCGCTGGAGGTCCCATGCCGACCCGCTCCACGCGGCGCTCCTTCCTGACCAAGCTCGCCGCCGCCCCGCTCGTCCTGAGCCCGCTCGCCGCGGCCGCCTGCGGCGGGAATCCCGCGGTCCGCGAGGACGGCAGCGTCGACCTGACCAAGGTCACGCTCACCATCGGCGACCAGGCGGGCATCCAGCAGTCGCTGGTCGAGGCCGCCGGTGTGCTCGACGGCAAGCAGTACGAGGTGCGCTGGTCCCAGTTCGCCGCCGCCGCACCGCTGCTGGAGGCCCTGCGCAGCGGAGCCGTCGACATCGGCCTGGCCGGGGACGCGCCGACGCTCAACGCCCTCGGCTCCGGCGCCGACATCAAGATCGTCTCGGCGACGCGGTCGGTGCAGCAGTACGGGCTGGCGATCGTGGTGCCGCCGGGCTCGCCGATCCGCACGGTCGCCGACCTGCGCGGCAAGACCGTCTCGCCCACCACGCCGGGCAGCGTCGGCCACTACCTGCTGCTGAGCGCGCTGCGCGAAGCCGGGCTGTCCGCGGACGACGTGCGGATCAGCTTCCTCGAACCGGTCAACGCCAGCGCCGCGCTCAGCTCCGGCGCCATCGACGCCTGGTCCACCTGGGACCCGTACACCGCCGCCGCCCAGCTCGACCAGGGCGCGACCGTGCTGCGCGACGCGACCGGCCTCGCCCACGGGCTCAGCTTCATCAACGCCTACCAGGACGCGCTCGACGACCCGGGCCGCCGCGCCGCCCTCCGCGACTTCCTCGGCCGCTACAACGAGGCCCTCGCCTGGGCGCGGGACAACCCGGCGGAGAACGCGCGGATCTACGGCGATCTCAGCCACCGGCCGCCGAACGTCGCCCGCCTCGTCTCGGACCGCTCGCAGCGCACCGGCGGACCCGTCGACGACCAGGTGATCGGCCAGTTGCAGGAGGTCGCCGACAACTACCTCGAATTCGGGGTGCTGCGCGAACACCTGGTGATCGGCGAGCACGTCGACCGCGGCCTGTACTGAGCAGGCGGCGGCGATGACCCGGCGACTGCACCTCGCGCTCTACCTGGACGACCACGGCATCCACGCCGGCGGCTGGCGGCATCCGCGCGCGGTGCCGCCCGGCGAGCACGGCCTCGCGCTGTACCGGCGGCTCGCCGGAGCCGCCGAACGGGCCAAGCTGGACCTGCTGTTCATCGCGGACAAGCTCGCCGTGGACGACATCCACGGCGGCGACTTCGGCGCGGTGCTCGAACACCGGCCGAACACCCACCTCGATCCGATCGTGCTGCTCTCCGCGCTGTCCGCGGTGACCGAGCGGATCGGGCTGGCCGCGACCGCCTCCACCACGTACTCGGAGCCGTTCCACGTGGCCCGGATGTTCGCCAGCCTCGACCACCTCAGCGGCGGGCGGGCCGGGTGGAACGCGGTGACCTCGGTCAGCGATGGGGAGGCGCGCAACTTCGGCCGCGCCGAACACCTCGGGCACCAGGAGCGCTACGAGCGGGCCGCCGAATTCCTCACCGCGGTGCGGACGCTGTGGGACACCTGGGACGAGGACGCGGTCGTCGCGGACCAGGAGTCCGGGCGGTTCGCCGACGCGAGCAAGGTCCGCTACGCCGACCACGCGGGGGAGTGGTTCCAGGTCCGCGGCCCGCTCACCGTGCCCCGCACGCCCCAGGGGCGACCGGTGATCGTCCAGGCCGGGGCGTCCGGGGTGTTCCAGCGCCTCGCCGCCGCGAACGCCGACCTGGTCTTCGCGGTCGCGCCGACGCTGGAGCGCGGGGTGGAGTTCTACCGCGGCTTCAAGCAGCAGGTGCGGGAGGCGGGCCGCGGCGAGCACGAGGTGCGGGTGCTGCCCGGCATCATGCCCGTCGTCGGCGAGACGGACGAGCAGGCGCGGGAGGTGGAGCGGGAGCTGCGGTCGCTGGTGCTGCCCATCGCGGGCCTCACCTTCATGTCCGCGAGCATGAACCTCGACCTGTCCCGGTTCCCGGTCGACGGACCGGTGCCGGACGTCCGGGACGGGATCCGCGGCAGCAAGGGCCGCTTCCAGCACGTCATCGCCGACGCGATCGACCGCGGGATCACCCTCGGCGAGCTGGGCGCCGAGTACGCGGCGACGCTGTCGTTCCCGCTGGTCGCCGGCTCTCCCGCGACGATCGCCGACGAGTTCCAGCGCTGGTTCGAGGCGGGCGCCTGCGACGGGTTCGTGCTGATGCCGCCGTACGTGCCGGGCGGGGTCACGGATTTCTTCGAGCAGGTGGTCCCGGAACTGCAACGCAGGGGATTATTCCGCACCGAGTACGCGGGGCGTACCCTGCGCGACCACCTCGGCGTCGGGCGTCCTTGACCGGCGCCGAGGTGGTCCAGCGGATCAGAAGGGCTTGCGGCCGACGCCGGCCCAGATCGCCGACTCGCCGGACTGGCTGAAGTCCAGCTTCGGCGAGTGGTTCGGGCTGCTGTCCTCCGGGTGCCAGTCGGTCGTCCAGGCCATGCCCGGTTCGAGCATCTCGAAGTCGCCGAACAGCGCGCGGATCTCCTGCTGGCTGCGCCAGATCACCGGGCTGGAGGAGTTGTCGTACATCTGCTTGATGCCGACCAGCTGCTCGTCCAGTTCGGACGGAACCCCGTCGTCGGTGAGGTGCGACAGCGCGAGGAACGAGCCGGGCGGCAGCAGCTCCCGGTACCGCTTCATCACCTGCGGCGAGATGTCCTCGCCGTCCGGTCCGGGCTGCTGGACGTGCAGCACCGCGATCAGCAGCACCGCGACCGGCTGCTCCAGGTCGAGCACACCGGTCTCGATGGCCTTCTGCCACAACCGGTCCGGGTTGCGGAAGTCCGCGTTGATCGCGGCGTGCCGCTCCGGGTCGCCGTGCTTCTCCAGCAGCACCTGGGAGTGCGCCACCGCGACCGGTTCGTGGTCGACGTAGACGACCTTCGAACCGGGCTCGACCTCGTCGGCCACCGAGTGCGTGTTGCCCATCGTGGGCACCCCGGAACCGATGTCGATGAACTGGTGCACGCCGCGGGACACCAGGTGCCGGACCGCTCGGTGCAGGAACAGCCGATTGCTGATCGCGATCGGGCGTAACAACGGGTATTGGTCGACGACGTGCTGGCCGAATTCCCGGTCGATGGCCCAGTTCGCGTTGCCACCGAGGTACCAGTCGTACACCCGGGCGACGCTCGGCTTGGTCAAATCCGCGTGCTGCGGGGGGAACGGGTCTTCATCAAGATCGCTCATTCGCATGGTCCTTTGTCGCAACCGGGTGATCTTGCAGCGAATCGTAACCCCTCGACTGCTCGGAGTGAGCGGGGGTCGTCAGATCGTTTCGACACCGATGTCCGTGGTCAGCGGCCTGCGGGCACCTGAACGCGCGGAATCGGCCGAGCGGTCCGGGAAAGGGTTCGCACGGCAGCAAGACCTGGACGGGAGGGCTGTGTCCCCCCGCCGATCCGGTTCGGTCGGAAAAGCGTCAGAAAGTCAGCTTGGAACGGAATTCGGCGGCCAATTCCTGCAGGAAGTCCACCGAGTCGTTGAGTTCGAGCGCGGCACCGCGGATGCGGTCCCACGCGTCCACGAACAGTTCGAAGTCCCCTTCGTCGTCGAGGTAAACCCCACCGGCGGCGTGCTCGATGAACACGAAGTCCTTGGTGGCGTCCGGGAAGCGCATGATCGTGAAGTCGTTCGGCGTGAAGGCCAGCCGCACGTCGAACGGCAGCACGTGCACGAACACCCGCGAGTACCGCTCGCTCAGCGCCAGCAGGTGCTCCACCTGGTCCAGCGCCACCGACGGGCTCGGCCCGCCGGGCATCCGGCGGAACGCGGCCTCACCGATCACGAACCGGTAGTAGGGCGGCCGGTCCAGGTCGAAGACCTGCTTGCGGTCCTGGCGGTTGCGCACCAGCGAGGTCAGGTCCGTGGCTCGGTCCTCGCTGAACTGGGTGAGCATGTAGTGCTCGGACTGCAGCGGGCCGGGGATCCGCTCGCCGTGCCAGCTGAGGATCTCGCCCGCCGCGGGCTCCAGGTCGGTGAAGGTGCGGAACCAGTGCGGCACCGCGGACCGGTACCCGGACCACTGGCCGCGCTGCCCGGTGCTCGACCGGGCCAGGTCCAGCATCAGCTCGGCCTGGGCGTCGCTGCACTGGAACGCCTCCAGCATCTGCTTGAGCTCGGCCTGCTTGACCGCCACCGCGCCGGACTCGATCTTGTTGACCTTGCCCTGCCTGCAACCCAGCAGATCGGCGACCTCTTGCTGGGTCATCCCGACCGCCGTGCGCGCTCGGCGGATCTCGTTGCCGAGCTGTCTGCGCCGCGACGTCACCGTGCTCGGCACTCGGAATCTCCGCTCTACGTTCGGGGTCTCGACAAGCAGATCATCTTAGCCGAGCGAGTCCCCGATGGCGTGCTGCCCGGTGGTGACCGGCCAGATCGAGATTTCACCCGGAAGGGGAATAATCGATGCGGCCGATGGTACCGATGGTGATCATGGCAGGTCGAACGCACCGGTGCGGGTCGTGGTCAGGAACGAACGCCAGCGTGCGGCGTCGAAGACCAGGACTCCGTCGTCGATGTTCTTGCTGTCGCGGACACCGACGGGTCCGCCTGCTGCAGGGTGGTTGACCTCGACGCAGTTGCCGCCGTTCGGGCCGCAGCGGTTCGCGGCGAACCAGCCGTGCCGGGGGAAATACGAGGTCATCAGGTCCGGGTCCGGTGCTTGCACTGGGCGCTCCCTCCGCACTGTTCAGTTCAGCTCGACAACGAGATTAATCCTTGAGTAGGATTAATCTCAAGCACAGGAGGGAGCAATGATGCCCAGCGTTGCCAACAGCTCCACCGAACTCCGGCGCGAGCCCGCCGCTGCCACCGAGCAGCGCGTGTGGGTGTTGCGCAGGCACCACCGCGTGTCGCTGCGCCAGGCGCACGCGATCGTCTCGGTCGATTGGGACGCCGGTGTCGCCCGCACGGCCTGCGGGCTGGGGCTGCGGCGGGACGCCATCGCCGATGTCCCGGCCGGCGGCTGCATGCCCTGCGTCTCCTGCGTCGCCTCGCTGCCGGTCGGATCGCGGCAGCTGGAGGACTCCGCCGGCTGACCGGCGGCGAACCGGACCCCCTCGGCCTTCGCGGCTCCTGCCGCGGCCGATCCGCCGGATCGGGCGCGCCACCCCGAACTCGCCGCAGGCCCCGTCGAGATCCCTCCGCGGTGATCTCCGGGGTCGCGACCGCCAGGCGGCGAAATGATCTGTCCGGAATGGTCAATCGGATGACCGGGGTTCTCATGGTGCACGTCACTCCGGCGCTCTAATCTCTTGCCCTGTCCGGCGCTTCCGGTCGTCTTCCGTCCGGGGGAACGCCACGACGAGGGCCCCGCGGGAGCGGTGCGCAGCTGCGCGCCGACCGCACCGGGCCACGTCGAATTGTTCCGGGTTCGAAACGACGGCGGTCCGATGAGCGAGAGCAGCACCAACGCGACGGTGCGGCGCAGATTACTGGGGTTGGCCCTGCTGCTGTGCGCCGCGCTGTTCCTCAGCACGACGGTGGCGACGTACCAGGGCGTGTTCCGGCCGAGCGTGGACGTGGTGCTGGTCGCCGCGTCCAGCGGGAACCAGCTGGGCCCCGAATCCGAGGTGAAGGTCCGCGGCATGACCGTGGGCCGGGTGGAGGACGTGCGGGCGACCCCGGGCGGTGCCGAGCTGCACTTGGCGTTGGAGCCGGACAAGGCGCGGTTGTTGCCTGCGAACGTGTCGGCGCGGTTGTTGCCGCGGACGTTGTTCGGGGAGCGGTACGTGTCGTTGGACGTGCCGGAGCAGGCGTCGTCGGTGCGGTTGGCTTCGGGTGATGTGATCTCGCAGGATCGGACGGCGGCGTCGGTGGAGTTGGAGACGGTGCTGGCGGACACGATGCCGGTGTTGGAGGCGATTCATCCGGATGATCTGGCGGTGACGTTGAATTCGTTGAGCCAGGCGTTGGATGGTCGTGGTGAGTCGATCGGGGACACGATCTCGCGGTTGAACGAGTACGTGGCGGGGTTGAACCCGTCGTTGCCGCAGTTGCAGGAGAACCTGCGGCAGTTGGTGGGGGTGGCGGAGACCTACGAGCAGGCGGCGCCGGATGTGCTGGCGGCGTTGGGTGATCTGTCGCAGACCTCGCGGACGCTGGTGGACCAGCAGGAGAACCTGCGCGGGCTCACCGCGCAGCTGACCACCGCGTCGGAGGACGCGACCGGGTTCCTGGAGGCCAACGGCGACGACCTGATCCGCTTCGGCGCGTCCAGCAGGCCGACCGCGGACCTGCTCGCCAAGTACTCGCCGGAATTCCCGTGCCTGCTGCGCACCCTCGCCGACACCGTCCCGCGGGTGGACGACGTGTTCGGCGTCGGCACGGACGAACCGGGCGCGCACATCACCCTCGAAGTGGTGGCACCGCGCGGCGAGTACGTGGCGGGCCGGGACGAACCGGTCTACGGCGACGAGCGCGGCCCGCGCTGCTACGACTACCCGGACGGGACGCGGCCGCAGTACCCGCCGGACGGCCCGATCCAGGACGGTTCCGCCCCGCCCGCCGCAGGAGATCCGCCCGCCACCGGTTCGGCCGGGTCCGGCTCGCACGGCCTCGGCGCGATCAACTCGCCGCGGGAGCGGGCGACGGTGGCGCTGGCGCTGGCGCCCTCGATGGGCGTACCGGCGAACACCATGCCGGAGTGGGGATCGCTGCTGGTGGGCCCGGTGCTGCGCGGAGCCGAAGTGGACTACGGCTGACCGTCCCGTTCGGCGGGATCGACCTCGCCGGTGCCGGGAGCGGAATCCCGGCTCGGCGGGCGGGCTCGACGCAGGGGCCGTCGGCCGGCGGCGGGATGTCCGGGCACCGGGCCGAATTTCGGTCTACCGCTCCGCTCCGCGCCGTCGCGCGTAGCTCATCGGCGTGGTCCCGGTCCACCGCTTGAACGCGTGGATGAAGCTGGCCGCCTCCGCGTAGCCGAGGCGGATCGCGATGTCGTCCACCGACATCGCACCGTCGCGCAGCATCCCCTCGGCCAGTGCGGCGCGGACCTCGTCGCGCACCGACTGGAAGCTGGTCCCCTCGGCGTTGAGCTTGCGGTGCAGGGTGCGCGCCGTGGTGTGCAGCTTGCGCGCCACGTCCTCCATGCCCAGCCGCACCCCGTCCGGGCCGAGCATCTGGTCCCGCACCTGCTTGGCGAACCCGGTGCGCTCCCGGCGGCCCGCGAGCAGGTCGCGGCACTGCGCCTCGCACATCGCCAGGGTCTGCTCGTTCGCCTGCGGGAGCGGGCGCCCCAGGAACGCCGGGTCCAGCACGATCACGTCCTGCCCCAGCCCGAACTTCGGCACCACGCCGAAGAACTCGCCCAGCTCCGCGGTGTTCGGCGGCTCCGGCAGGCTCAGCTCGATGCGCTGCACCGGGATCGGTGCGGGCAGCAGCTCCACCATGATGGTGTGGATCGCGGACAGGTCGCGGGCGATGAGGAAGTTCCGCACGTCCGCCGGGATCGCCGCCGCGTCCAGCTCGACGTGCAGCTCCTCGCCGACGAAGCGGACCCGCGGGATGCAGAACGCGAAGCTCAGCTCCAGGTAGCGCAGCGCCACCGCCATGCCGTCCTGCACGGTCGGGCTGCTGATGAACGCGAAGCCGAGGATGCCGTAGGCGGTCAGGTGGTACTGCAAGCCGGCGCGCATGCCGAGGTCCGGCACCTCCGGCAGCGCCTGCACCAGGTTCCGCACGACCCGCAGCTCCTGGTGCGCGTCCACGGACAGGTCCGGATCCTCCAATTCCGGCTCGGTGAGCCCGGTTCCGGCGAGGGCCACGTCCGCCGGGACGCCGTGCTCGGCGGCGAACCTGGTGAGCAGCAGGGCGCTGATCGAACTGCGGGGGAAGTCCCAGTCCTGCACGACCGGGTCGGGAACGGCCGCCGCGGGGGACGGCCCGGTGTTGTGATTTACGTCGCGACGATGCGGCATGTCCGGAAGTATCAATCACGTGACCGCGGACGTCATAGCCCCACCCCCGTTCCGGCCTAACGTGATCGTGACGGACGACACGCCTACGCCAGGTGGAGGAGAGCATGACCGCGACCGAGGTCGAAGCCGAACGAGCGGAGATCGAGGCGGCCATAGCCGGGCGCACCGTCCCCGGACTGCTCGCGGACATCGCGCGGACCAGCCCGGACTCGCTCGCGTTCGCCACCGCCGAGCAGAGCTGGACCTGGTCCCAGGTGCACGGGCGGGCGTTGAGCATCGCCGCCGCGCTGCGCTCCCTCGGCGTGCTGCCCGGCGACGTGGTGGCCCTGATGGCGAGCAACCGGCCCGAGCACATCCTCGCCGACCTGGGCGCGGCGACGCTCGGCGCGACCACCACCACGCTGTACGCGACGCTGGCGCCCGAGCAGATCCGGCACGTCGTGGTCGATTCCGGCGCGAAGGTCGCCTTGATCGAAGGCGAGGACGCGTGGCGGCGCTGGCTGCCCGTGCTGGGGGAACCGACCGAACTCGGCGTGGTCATCACCCTAGGCGAGGTCGGCGACGCCCGGCCGCCCGGGTTCGACGGCCGGATCATGAGCTGGGACGAGCTGCTGGAACTCGGGGAAGCCGTCGACGACGGCGAATTCCTGCACGACGACCCGGCCGCGCAGGAGGAACGGGGACCCGACCCGCACGACATCGCGGTGCTGATCTACACCTCCGGCACCACCGGCCCGTCCAAGGGCGTCGAACTCAGCCACCGCGCGCTGCTCTACGAGGTGGAAGCGCTGGTGCGCGCCGCCGGGCTGCCCGAGCAGGTGGTGAGCCTGTCGTACCTGCCGCTGGCGCACATCGCCGAACGCGTGCTGTCGGTGTACCTCCCGCTGCGCTGCGGCGGTGAAACGCACTTCTGCCCGGAGATCAAGCAGCTGCCGCAACGCCTCGCGCAGGTGCGCCCGACCATCCTGTTCGGCGTCCCGCAGGTGTGGGACCGGTTGCGCACCGGCATCGAGAACCGGCTCGCCGAGCAGGACGGGGTGCGCGGCAAGCTCGGCGGCTGGGCGTTGCGCGCGGCGCTGACCGCGGCCGAAGCGGACTCCACCGCCACCGAGAAGCTGCTGGCGCGGCTGGCGCACCGCGCGGTGCTGCACCGCATCCCGGTGGCGCTCGGCCTGGACCGGTGCGCGGTGCGCGCGGTCGGAGCGGCCCCGCTGCCGCCGGGTCTGGAGCGGTTCTTCGCCGGCCTCGGCATGGGGCTCACCGGCGTGTACGGGCTGTCCGAGACCTGCGGGGCCGCGGTGATGCACCGGCCCGACGCCCCGCGCAAGCCCGGCACGGTCGGCACCGCGATGCCCGGCGTGGAACTGCGGCTGACCCGCGAAGGGGAGGTGCTGGTGCGCGGCCCGCTGTGCGCGTCCGGCTACCACAACCTGCCGGACGACGACCGCGAACTGTTCACCATGGACGGTTTCCTGCGCACCGGTGACCTCGGCTCCATGGACCCGGACGGGACGCTGCGGATCACCGGGCGGCAGAAGGAGCTCATCATCACCGCGGGCGGCAAGAACATCAGCCCGGTCGTGGTGGAATCGCTGCTGGTGGAGCACCCGCTGATCGAGCAGGCGCTGGTGCACGGCGATGGCAGGCCGTACCTGGTGGCGCTGCTGGCGCCGGAACTCGGCGCGCTGCGCGAGTGGGCCGAGGCGAACGAGCTGCCCCGCAACGCCCCGCGCGCGGAACTGCTCGCGGACCTGAAGCTGCGCGCGGAGATCGACGCCGCGGTGGCGGTCGCGAACACGAGGCTCGCCCGGGTCGAGCAGGTCCGGGCCTGGGAATTCGCACCCACCGACTGGACCGAGGACGGCGGCGAGCTCACCCCCACCCGCAAGATCCGGCGCGCCGTCGTCGTCAAGCAGAACCAGCAGCACCTGGACGCCCTCTACGAGCGCTGACCGCGTGCCGCCTATGTTGGCGGGATGGACGGATGGCTGGGCACGACGTCGCACTGGGGGGCCTACCTGGCGCGCCGCGGCGCCGACGGTGCGGTGGAGGTGGCGCCGCACCCCGCCGACCCGGCCCCGTCGGAGCTGCTCGGCAACGTCCCCGGCACCGCGCGGCACGAGACGCGCATCGCCCGGCCCGCCGTCCGGCGCGGCTGGCTCGAACACGGGCCCGGGCCGTCGCGCGGCCGCGGCCGCGAGGAGTTCGTCGAGGTCGGCTGGGACACCGCGCTCGACCTCGTCGCCGCCGAACTGCGCCGGATCCGCGAGCGGCACGGCGACCGTGCCGTGTACGGCGGCTCCTACGGCTGGGCCAGCGCGGGCCGGTTCCACCACGCGCAGAGCCAGCTGCACCGGTTCCTCAACGCCACCGGCGGCTACACCTCCTCGCGGGGGACCTACAGCTTCGGCACCTCCGCGGTGCTGCTGCCGCACCTGGTGGGCGATGCCGAGCCGCTGCTGCGCGGCGCCGACGGGTGGGACGTGCTCCGGCGGCACACCGACCTGGTGGTCGCGTTCGGCGGACTGGCGCCGAAGAACGCCTCCGTCACCCCAGGTGGGGTGACCCGGCACGCCACCGCGGCGGCGCTCGCCGACTGGGACGGCCCCGAGCTGGCCGTGATCTCGCCGCTCGGCGGCGACGTGCCGCCGGGCCGACGCTCCGAATGGATCCGGGTGCGGCCGGCGACCGACGTGGCGCTGATGCTGGGGCTCGCGCACACGCTGCTCGACGAAGGGCTGCACGACACCGGGTTCCTGGACCGCTGCACCACCGGCTTCGACGAGTTCGCCCGCTCGCTGCGCGGCGGCCCCGGACGCCCGGAACGCGACGCCGACTGGGCGAGCGCGCTGTGCGGCATCCCCGCGGCGGAGATCCGAGCCCTGGCCCGGCGGATGGCCGCGGGCCGCACCCTGATCACGGTGAGCTGGTCGCTGCAACGCAGCGAGCACGGCGAACAACCGGTGTGGGCCGGGCTGGTGCTGGCCGCGATGCTCGGCGGCATCGGCCTGCCCGGCGGCGGGTTCGGCCACGGCTACGGCTCCATCGGCGACGTCGGCGACACCGGGCCGCTGCTGCCGCTGCCGACGCTGCCGCAGGGCACCAACCCGGTGCCGGACTTCATCCCGGTCGCCCGCATCGCCGACCTGCTGCTGCACCCGGGGGAGGAGTTCGACTACGACGGCGGCCGCTACCGGTACCCGGACGTGCGGGCCGTGTACTGGGCGGGCGGCAACCCGTTCCACCACCACCAGGACCTCAACCGGCTGCGCCGCGCCTTCGCCCGGCCGGACGCGGTGATCGTGCACGAGCCGCACTGGACCGCCACCGCCCGGCACGCCGACGTGGTGCTGCCGGTGACGACGACCCTCGAACGGGAGGACCTCGGCGCGGGTCGGCGCGACACCCACCTGATCGCGATGCGCCGGGTGCTGGAGCCGTACGAGGAGGCGCGCGACGACCACGCCGTGTTCGCCGACCTCGCCGACCGGCTCGGCGCCCGCGCCCGGTTCACCGAAGGCCGCGGGACGCGGGAGTGGCTGGCGCACCTCTACGAGCGGTGGCGCGAGCGGCTCGCCGCGGACGGCCACCGGGTGCCGCCGTTCACCGAGTTCTGGCGCGCTGGGGAGCTCGAACTGCCCGTCCCGCCGCGCACCACCCCGTTCGCCGAGTTCCGCGCCGACCCCGGTGGCAACCCGCTGCCCACCCCCAGCGGTCGCATCGAGCTGTGCCCGGCGTCCATCGCCGCGGCCGGGCTGCCCGGCCACCCGGTGTGGCGGGAACCGACCGACGGCCTCGTCGACGACCGGTTCCCGCTGCGGCTGATCGCGCACCAGCCGCGGAACCGGCTGCACGGCCAGGGCGATGTCGGTGCCGTCAGCCGCGCCGCGAAGATCGACGGCCGGGAACCGGTCCGGCTGCACCCGGACGACGCCGCGGAGCGCGGGATCACCACCGGTGTGGTGGTTCGGGTGTTCAACGAGCTCGGTGCCTGCCTCGCCGGGGCGCTGATCACCGACGAGGTATCGCCCGGAGTCGCGGTGCTCGCCACCGGCGCCTGGTACGACCCCGTCGACGATCCCGCGCAGCCCGGCGGATCGTGGTGCGTGCACGGCAATCCGAACGTGCTCACCGCCGACCGCCCGACCTCGCCGTTGTCGCAGGGCTGCGCCGGGCAGCAGGCCAGGGTGCAGGTCGAACGCTGGACCGGCGAACTCCCGCCGCTCCACTGCCACCGTCCGCCTCGCCTGGTCTGACTCTTTTTCCCGGCTCGCCTCGATCCGGGGGCGGCGGAACCTCTCAGCGGCTCGCTGCGGGATCGTTCTCACCGGTGGCTCTCCGCCACGGGCGAAAGCGCTGTCCTCGCGAGAGAACCCGCGGGTGGTCGACCTGCGTGCGTGGTCGGTGGCTCGGCGGCTTCGCCGCTGACAGGAGAAGTACGAGATCCGCTTCGGGTTCGGAGAGAGGTGGTGGGGACTGGGCGTGACAGGTCTCGGGAACCTGTGCGGCGTCTCGGGGCCGAGGCCGCGGGCACAATCCGCGGTCCGGGCGAGCTCCCTGATCCGCGGGGGCGGAATGCGATTAGCGTCGTGGAACTCGGGTAACGAACGCGTCGAGAATCCGGATTTCCGCTGGAACAACCCGATCGAGCGACACCGCTGGAACCGGTCGGATTCTCCCCGCCGCACACCACCGCAGGTACCGGCCCGGCGACCGTCTGAACTGGACGTTCGGCCTCTCTTTGATAACCGGAAGATCACAGGACACTGAGAGGAACCTGAGTTCCGCCGCTCATTCCCTCAGCCGTGTCGTTAACCGGTGTGGCGACCCCAACACGGACGTTGATGCTGCGTCGTCGTGATGACCACGACCGCTATTCTCCGGGGCGTGCTCAATGCGGAGAAAGACGACACCGATCACGCGGCGGCGGAATCCGCGCCGTCCGCGGAACCGGCTCGGCCGCGCCCCGACCGGCGGCTCCGACGGCTGAAGCTGATCGCGACCGTGCTCGGCGTGCTCGGCACGGTGCTGTCGCTCTCCGTCCCGTTCCTGCCGGTGCACCACGACATCACCACGCTGCGTTGGCCCACCGCCAGCGGCACCACCTCGGTCGCCGCCCCGCTGACCACCTTCGCGCCGGTGTGGCTGGACGCCGACATCCCCTGCGTCTCCGCCCGCAGCCTCGACGCGCGCACCGACGGACCGGCGAACCTGCTGAGCACCAACCCGCCGAACTCCGACAACGGCCGGCTCACCGGGATGACCCTCACCGTCGACCAGGGGCGGATCACGCTGCTGTCGCAGGGGCGGCAGGTCAACACGATGGCCATCCCCGCCGGGGACTGCACCCTCGCGCTGCACAACGACGCCATCGGGTTCAAGGCCGGGTTCGGCGAGGACCGCTGGCTCACCAACATCGCCGGGGACCACCGGCCGCAGGTCACCGGCATCTACTCCGACCTCAACGCCCGAGCCGACGACGTCGCCGGACTGCGCTTCGAAGCCCGCGTGGACAACCGCTTCGAGAGCTCGCCGACCGCGCTGAAGATCGTCGTGAGCGTGCTGGCCGTCCTGTCGTTCATCGGCGCCGTGCTCTGCCTGCGGCGGCTGGACGCCCGCGCCGGACGTCGTCCCCCGCGCTGGGTGCAGCCCGGCTGGTGGAAGCCGACCGCCCGCGACGTGGCGGTGCTCGGTTCGCTCGCCATCTGGTGGCTGATCGGGGCGATGAGCTCCGACGACGGCTACACGATGGCCATCGCGCGGGCCCGCGAATCCGCCGGGTACGTCAGCAACTACTACCGCTGGTTCGCCAACCCCGAAGCGCCGTGGGGCTGGTTCTACGAGGTCTACGCGCTGTGGGTGCAGGTCTCCACCGCGATCCCGTGGGTGCGGCTGCCCGCGCTGCTGATGGGCTGCACCAGCTGGCTGCTGATCAGCCGGGAAGTGCTCCCGCGGCTCGGCCAGCAGGTGCGGCGCAGCAACGCCGCCGGGTGGGCCGCGGCCGCGGTGTTCCTCGCGTTCTGGCTGCCCTACAACAACGGGCTGCGCTCCGAGCCGGTCATCGTGGTGTTCTCGCTGCTCGCGCTGTGCGCCGTGGAACGCGCCATCGCGACCAGCAGGCTGCTGCCCGCCGCGCTCGGGCTGGTTCTGGCCGCGCTCGCCGTCGGCGCCGGACCGCACGGCATCGTCGCGGTGCTGCCGTTCATCGCCGGGCTCAAACCGCTGATCAAGCTGGTGTTGCGGCGCGCGCGGGAGTTCGGCTGGCTCCCGGTGCTCGCCCCGATCTCCGCGTCCGGCTTCGTGATCCTGACCTGGCTGATCTGGGACCAGACCTGGCAGTCCATCATGGACGCGACCGAGCTGAAGATCGACCTGGGGCCGAGCGAGAAGTGGTACCAGGAGCTCAACCGCTACAACATGCTGTTCAGCCAGATCCCGGACGGCTCGCTGACCCGCCGGTTCCCGGTGCTGCTGGTGATGCTGTGCCTGGCGACCTGCGCGGTCGTGCTGCTGCGGCGCAACCGGATCCGCGGCGCCGCCCTCGGGCCGAGCCGCCGGTTGCTGGCGGTCGCGGCCATGTCGTTCGTGGCGCTCGCGCTCACCCAGACCAAGCACACCCACCACTTCGGGATCTTCGCCGCCGTCGGCGGGGCCGTCGCCGCGCTCACCGCGCTCGCCACCAGCACCAC
Source organism: Saccharopolyspora sp. NPDC047091 (assembly GCF_040643635.1). Classification (NCBI taxonomy): domain Bacteria; kingdom Bacillati; phylum Actinomycetota; class Actinomycetes; order Pseudonocardiales; family Pseudonocardiaceae; genus Saccharopolyspora; species Saccharopolyspora sp. NPDC047091. The sequence continues at coordinate 7,266 of NZ_JBEYUS010000069.1, read as the reverse complement.
CGTGCTGCGGTCCCGGCGCAACCGGGCCGCGTTCTTCTCCGGGCTGATGGTGATCTCGGCGTTCTCCGCGACCGGACCGAACGCCTGGTGGTACGTCTCCGGCTGGGGCGTGCCCTGGTACGACATGCCGCCCGCCGTCAACGGGCGCAACGCCAGCACGATCCTGCTCGCCGTCGCCGCCGTCGCCGCGATCGTCGCCCTCGTGGAGCACCTGCGCGGGGACCGCAGCCTCGCCCCGCCCAACGGCGTCGAGCACCGCAGCCGCGCGCTGCGGCTGGGCACCGCGCCGCTGTCGCTGATCTGCGCGCTGCTCATCCTCGGCGAGCTCGCCGCGTTCGGGAAGGCGATCCAGGAGCGCGAAGGCGGCTACAGCATGGGCGCCGACAACATCAAGCAGCTCACCCCCGGCGGCAGCTGCGGCCTCTCCGACTACGTGTACGTGGAGACGAACCCGCAGGCCGGGATGCTCAAGGTCTCCCAGGACCAGCCGACGAACCCGGCCCCGGCGTTCTCGCCGGACGTGCCGGTGCCGTCCAAGCGCCTCGAAGGGGAGGAGACCCCGCAGGAGTACCTCGGGGCGAAGCTCACCGGGTTCACCCGCGACGGCACCCCCGCCCTGCAGGGCGGCACCGCCGCCGACGAGTGGCGGCCGCCCTACCAGTTCGGCGGCGACAACGCCCCGGTCTGGGGCAGCTTCACCCGCCAGGGCACCGGCGAGCTGCGCACCCAGTGGTACGACGTGCCCGAACGCGCCGCGACCGGTGAAGTGCCGATCGTGCTCGCCATGGCCGGGATCGAAGGCGGCGCGAACTCGCTGGCCGTCGAATTCGGCAAGGACACCCCGCAGGGCTTCCAGATCACCGCCCGCCGCTACCTGCTGCAGGCGGGCGGCCCCGCCTGGCGGGACCACCGGCTCGTCGTGGACGGCGACGCGCAGGGCACCACGAAGATGCGCGTCGTCGCCGTCGACCAGTCGGTGTCCGCGCGCGGCTGGCAGGCGGTCAGCGCGCCGCGCGCGCCGCAGCTGACGAACATGACCGACGTCGTCGGGGACAGCCCCGCCTACGTGGAGTGGCCCGCGACGCTGGTGCACCCGTGCCTGCAGATCTCCGGGCTGCACCACGGCATCTCGGAGATGCCGCGGTTCCGGGTCGCGGGCGGTGAGACCGTGCGGGCCACCGGCCAGGGCTGGTCCTCGCCGGACGCGGGCGGGCCGTTCGGCTGGCTCAACGTGGCGGCCAGCATGCGGGAACTGCCGACGTACCTGAAGAACGACCTCTACCGGGACTGGGGCTCGCTGTACGCGGTGGACCCGTACGAGCCGGGCGCGCTGCCCGCCGAATCCGCGATGCAGGTGCACGAGGAGACGCACTGGGGCGACTGGACCCCGGGCATCCTGCCGCGCACCGTCTCGCTGCCCGGAGACGTGCCGAGCTCGGACGACCGCAACGACATCCGGCCGCTGGACACCGGGGACGACGACCAGTAGGAGACGTAGCGCGGCCCACCGCCCCGACCGGGGTGGTGGGCCGCCGTCGTTCCCGCCGCTGCGCCGATCGCTCGGCGCGGCGCGGCGGTCACTGCGTCGGAGTTTGCTGGGCCGGAGTTTGCTGGGCCGGCGGCTGCTGGGCCGCGGCCTGCGGCGGGGTCTGCGCCGGGATCTGCTGCGGCGCGGCCTGCCGGGCGGCGAGCTTGGTGGAGATCGCCAGCACCAGCGCCTCGGTGCGGGCCGGGTCGTCCGCCCCGAACACCTCGGTCACCGATTCGCGGATCGCCGGACCCGCGACCTCCGAGACCACCGGCCGCAGCGCCTCCGCCACCGCCTGCGGATCACCCGTCGCCCCCGCGTTGATCATCGCCGGGAGCTGGTACACCACCCCGTTGGTGTCCCGGATCGCGTCCACCGCGGGCACCTGGATGTGCTCGGCGCCCGGCACCCGCGACGGCCGCGGCCCCAGCAGCGCGTTGAACATGTGCACCAGCAGCCCGATGGCGGTGTGGTTGCCCGCCTCGGTGCCCCAGCCCACGATCTGGCCCTGCGGCCCGCGCGGGCCGAACAGCTCGTGGTGGATCTCGTTGAGCTTCTGCGCCTGTTCGGGAGTCAAGTCGTCCTCCGGAGTAGCTGAGCTGAGCAGCCCCGCGAGCTCTTCGCGGGTACCGCGGAACGCGTTCGCGTCGACGGGCCGGTGCCCTGCGACGGTGGCGGAGCTGGTGAACTGCAGGACCGCGACGCCGAGACCGCCGTACCCGCCCCACTGCGCGTCGTAGAAGTCCCGGTAGCGCTCGTAGATCTCGCTGGCGTACCCGCCCTCGTTGCTGGCGTACCGCGAGTACCACAGCGGTGGTAGCCCGGCCAGCGACGGCGAGCCGATCTGCTCCCAGTACCAGCGCGGCAGGTACAGCAGCGGTGATCGATACCCGGCGGCCAGCAGCCGCCCGATGATGTCGCGCGTCAGGTCCGCGCCGCCCCCGCCGTCCTCCACGTCCAGGATCACCGGGACGTCGGCGGGCACCGTGTTCACGATGTGCCCTGCCTGCGAGGCCGCGCTCGAATCGGCGCGCTGGTAGTGGTAAGCGGCGGTGAGCAGCCCGGCGGCCCGTGCGTTGGCGAGGTTGGCGCCGAACCTGCTGTCGACGAAGGAGCTCCCCTCGGTCGCTTTCAGGAAGGCGAACTCGAACCCCTCGGCCCGCGTGCGGCCCAGGTCGAACGCGCCCTGGTGGTGGGAGATGTCGATGCCGTAGAGCACGGCCGGCCTCACCTCGCGTAAGTCGACGGCGGGTGGTGCGCGGAACTCGCCGTGGATGGAGTGGACTGCTACTCACGGTAGCCGATCTTGGGTCCGGAAGTGGGTCTTTGGGAAAAACCGGACGGGCGGGCCCGCTGCGCGCCCGGTCGGCACCGCCTCCTAGGGTTGATCCGCAGGCCGGCTTCGAGCAGGGGAGATCGTGTGATGCAGACCGCCGTGGTGACCGGGGCCAGCAGCGGAATCGGCGCGGCCACCGCCCGCCGCCTGGCCGCGGACGGGTTCCACGTCGTCGTGGCCGCGCGCAGGCAGGACCGCCTCGCCGCGCTCGCCGAGGAGATCGGCGGCCGCGCGCTGCCGCTCGACGTCACCGACGCGGACTCGGTCGCGGCCTTCGCCGCCGAGCTCGACGCGTGCGACGTGCTGCTCAACAACGCGGGCGGCGCCTGGGGTTCCGACTCCGTCGAGGGCGGCGATCCCGCGGACTGGCGGCGCATGTACGAGGTCAACGTGCTCGGCACCCTGCACGTCACCCAGGCGCTGCTGCCGCTGCTGCGCGCCGGGGGCGGCGGCACCATCGTCAACCTCACCTCCACCGCGGCCTTCGTCAACTACGAGGGCGGCGCCGGGTACAGCGCCGCCAAGCACGGGCAGCACGCGCTCACCGAGACGCTGCGCCTCGAACTCGCCGGGCAGCCGGTGCGGGTCATCGAGATCCAGCCCGGCATGGTGCGCACCGACGAGTTCTCGCTCAACCGCTTCCGCGGCGACCCCGACAAGGCCGCCGCCGTGTACGCCGACGTGGACCGGCCGCTGACCGCCGACGACGTGGCCGGGGTGATCGCGATGGCGGTGGCGCAGCCGCTGCACGTCAACATCGACCAGCTGGTGCTGCGTCCCCTGGCCCAAGCGGCCCAGCACAAGGTCCACCGCGGTCCGCTCTTCGAGGAGTGAGCTCGCGGCTCGCCCCGCTTCGGGGCGGGCGGCGGGACCGCGGCGTCCCCCGCCGCGGGATCGATTTCCGATGCACGTCCGGCGCGCGGCGACATCGCCGTCCTGGTGGGGGAATCGCTGAGCAGGCCGATTTCGTGGTGGTGGCGGACCGCCCGGGGTGTGGTGCCGACGAAGGCCGCCGCGTCGCCGATCTCGACCTGGCGGGGTGGTGTGCAGGACGAGTGCATGCGCGGGGACCTTTCCTCGATGCGCCGGGAGGTGGGTCCGCCGGACCACACGACGCTGCGGGAAGGTGCAACCCCGGGTGAGCCGAGCTGCGCCGATGTCGGGACGGCCGTGGTGACGGCAGGGCCGCACCCGCCGCTGCGGCATCCGCACTACGGGGTCGGGGCCGGTGCTCGGCACCTCGGTTCGCACCGCGAGTGCGCCGAACCGCTGACGCGCAGCGCCACCGGGAGGTTCAGCCGATCCGGTCCGCCGCTCCGAGGTAGCGGGCGAGGATGGTCTTGAGGGTGGGCAGCTCGGCCTGCGCGTCGAAGTCGCCGTCGACGCCGGCTCGGGCGAACAGGGCGTCGGCCAGCCCCAGCACCCAGTGCGCGGCCTGCGCCGGGTCGACCGAGTCGTCGATGCGGCCCTGCGCCGCCGCCCGGGACAGCAGGTCCGCGATGCCGGCGCGCAGCTCGCGGTCGTTGCGCACGACCAGTTCGGCCAGTTCCGCATCCCGCCCGGCCTGCGCGATCAGCTCCACCACCAGCCCCGCCGAGGCCGGATCCGCCAGCGGCCGCACCAGGTGGTCCACCAGCCCGAGCAGGCCCGACCACGGGTCCGCGGCGGCCGCGGCCAGCTCCAGCTGCTCGGCGTTGTCCCGGCCGTCCTGCTCGAAGATCGCCAGGAACACCGCGCGCTTGTTCGGGAAGTAGTGGAACAGGCTGCCGGAGCTGATCCCGGCCGCCGTGCAGATGTCCGCGGTCGTGGTCCGGTCGAATCCCTTGCGGGCGAAGCAGTCGCCCGCCGCTTCGACGATGTTCCGGCGCCGGGCCGCGTAGCGGACCGGGTCGACCGTGCGCATCAGTCCGCGTCCCGCCGCGGCCGCGTGCGCCAGAACTGCTGCTTCTTCCGGTCCCGCACCAGGAATCCGGCGCGGGCCAGCGCGTCGCGCAGCTGGTCGGCCTCCGCGTGGTGGCCCTTCTTCCGCGCGTGCTCGCGCGCCCGCAGCAGCGCGTCGGCGCGCGGGCTGACGTCGGGGGTGTCCGGCACCCACAGCTCGAACTCGTCGTCGTGCGGATCGGCGTCGAGCCAGCGGTAGCCGTGCGCGCGGAACGCCGCCCGCAGCACGCCCGCGGTGATGTCGGTGCGCGCCCGGGCCGCTTCGTCGCCGGACGCGTCGAGCAGCACCAGCGTCCCGTGGTCGAACAGCGCCGCGTCCACCCGCGCGCCCTCGACGGTGGAGATATCGCGCAGTCCGCGCCGCAGTTCGATCCGCTCCGCGGACACGGTCACCCGCAGCCGGTCGTTCACCAGCAGCGACAGGAACCCGAGTCCGGCCAGCGCGCCGAGCCCGGCCACGGCCAGCGTGCCCTGCGGCTGCGGCAGCGAGGCCACCAGCTCGAACGGTCCCTGGAACGGCGCCCACGGCAGGTCGGCGATCCAGCCCGCGGCGAGCACCAGCGCCCAGCCGATCGCCGCGCCCACCACGGGCAGACCGATCGCGGAGCCGTAGCGCAGCCACGCGGGCTCGACCGCCACCGCGGGCTTCCCGGATACCGGGGGAGAGTGCGAGGTCATGGCTCAATAGTAGAGCGAGTGCTCGGTTTAACGTGATCGGGGTGCTCGAGTGGCGTTCCCGGGGACTTCCTTGTGCAATGGGCGCCATGACGACGTCGCGGTGGGTAACGGCAGGGATGCTGCTCGTGTCGGTGCTGGGCATGGCGGGAGCGGCCACGCCCGCGATCGCCGATCCCGGTGCCGAGCAGATCACCGTGACGGGCCGGGTGGAAGCGGGCGTGGAACCGCGCTGCTTCCTGCTCCCCGGCCAGGGCCGCTCGCCGTACCTGCTGGTCGGCGGCGATCCGTCGGTGGTGAAGCCCGGTGCGCACCTGGTGGTGCGCGGCCGGCCGGACCCCGGCGCGCCCACCACGTGCATGCAGGGAACACCGCTGCACGTGAGCGAGGCGCACCCCGCGTAGGACCGGACGAGGCGGTACTGCAGCGGGGAACGCCGGCGGGGGCCGGTCTGCCGTGGTCGGGGCGGCAGACCGGCCCCCTTTTCGCGCGCCCGGGATCCCGGCGGGCCTGGCGCGCGGTGGTGGATCGCGTGCGGTGGGTCACCCGGATGGTCGCGGTGCGAGGTCGTGCGGTGACGCGGTGTGCCGGAGGCCACGGCCGGTTCGGGACCTAGTGCCCGGTCGCGGGCCGGGGCTCCGGGGCCACAGTGGGACGTGCACGAGCTGAGTGGTCCGCGCAAGGAGAAACTACGATGATCCGATCCCCGTTCGGCACCTACCGCCCTGGTTCCGAGGCTCCGGCCGGCCGGGAAGCGGTTCCGACCCAGCAGGACGAGCGCGCCGTCGGTGTTCCCGCGCCGCGGGCCGACGAGGCGGGTGCGGTGGTGCCACCGCGGCCCCGCACGGGTGCGGCGGCGCTGGTGGTCTCCCGCGGCCCGGAGCAGGGCGCGGTGTTCCCGCTCGAACGCGACACGACGGTGCTGGGCAGGCACCGCGACTGCGACATCGTGCTCGGTGACGTCACCGTGTCGCGCTACCACACCGAGATCCGCCGGGAGGGCGCCGACTTCGCCATCCGCGACGCGGGCTCGCTCAACGGCACCTACCTGAACCGGCAGGTGGTGGACCGCGCGGTGCTCGCCGAAGGCGACGAGATCTGGGTGGGCAAGGTCCGGTTCACCTTCCGCGCCGGGAGCTGACCCGGCCTCGCAGGGCCCGCCGGGCGGTGCGCTCGCCACCGCCGGTCGGGCCCTTCCTGCTGTCCCGCCGGGCTCAGGCCGCGGTGTTCTGCTGCGCCAGCCGGGCGAAGTGCTCGGTGAAGATGCGGCGCGCCCGCCTGCGCAGCCGATCGCGGGGCGGCCGGTCCGAGCCCGCCAGCATCCCGGTGCCGACCACGAGCGTCTCCAGAACGCTGATCTCGTGCGGCAGGTCGAGGCCGTCCGGCAGCTCGCCGTCCGCGACCGCCTCGGCGAGGTGGTGGCGCAGCAGCGAGCGCCACGCCTGGTAGCCCTCCCCGAAATTTCCGGCCGGATCGTCCTGCTGGTGCGACCACAGCGCCACCCACACCCGCCAGCAGGTGAGCCGTTCCTCGTCCACCGGCAGCAGTCCCTGCGTGGCGCGCTGCACCGCGTCCAGCCCGCGCCGCTTGCCGACGGCCGCCACGAGGCGCTGGGTGGCGATCGCGCCGTTGTACCGCAGCGCAGCGCCGATCAGCTCAGCCTTGTCCTCGAAGTAGTGCGTGACCGACCCGGTGGAGACTTCGGCCTCGGCGGCCACCGCGCGCACCGTGGTGGCCTCGCTGACCCACGTGCACGCCCGCCCCGGCGGTCGCGGAGTGCTGCGCT